>VGIZ01000094.1 GCA_016867675.1 Candidatus Aenigmatarchaeota archaeon
ACGAACTGTTCAATGACAGGAGGAAGGCAATCATATCGGCATTCATCTTCGCGGTGATACCCGCGGCAATAACAAGGCTTTCTTCCGGGGAGATAGAGAAGGAGGCAAATTCAGTCGTCTTCATGCTGCTTTCGGTTCTGTTCTTCTTCAAGTCGTACAAGTCCGCAAGCTGGAAGTGGAATGGCATAGGCTACGGCGTGCTGTCGGGCATTTTCATGGGCGTAACAGGCATTGCATGGGGCGGCGTGCAGCTGGTTTACATCATCATCTCGCTGTTTGCGCTGGTTATGCTGCTGATAAACAGACCCCAGGGGCTGTGGCACTCCTTCATACCCATGCTGCTTGTGAGCATGGCCATACAATTCGCCTGCGTCCCCAACATCATATCACCTATAAATTACAACTTCCTTTTCGCGTATCTTGTGGTTGCACTGATAGTCGTGAGGGAAGCCGCAGAGCGGTTCAAATTGACAAAGGCGGAGTCGCTCAAATTTCTCACACCAGGGCTGCTGATACTGGCATTCGTGGGCACGCTGGTGGCTTCGATGTTCTCGGACTTTGTCAGCAACATGATAACCAAGTTTGTGGATATGGTCACGCTTTACCAGCCCGGGCTTACGACTGTGGCTGAAAGCATACCAGGCGACTGGAGTGCTGTCGTGGGCCAGTCAGGCCTGCAGTTTGCGCAGGGCATGCTGCCGCAGCTGTCACAGATAAGCATGATACTTTCAATGTGGTTCCTTATGCTGCTGGGGGCGGTCGTGATGGCATACAAGTTCGTCAGGTACAGGGAGTACATCCTCCTCTTCCCTGTCATCTTCCTCGGCATGTCAATATTCGGCACATTCTATGCGCTCAGGCTCGCATATTTTGTCGGTTTCGCCGCCGCGCTGACAGCCGGATACTTCGTTGGCTGGTTTGCCCAGCGAGCATACAAGGTCAGGACAACAGACAAACTCGGCAGGACGTCGCTGATATACCTCGTTGCCGCCGGGTTCTGCGGCATGATCTTCATCCTGTCGCTTTCAAACCTGCTGTTTGCCTTGTCGGTGCTTGCGGTTGCCCTTTGCCTTGCGGTGCCTGGCTATGCAATGCGCGTGGAGTCGCAGGAGTCTTGGATAAGAAGGCTGTGGGGCAAGCTGAGGGGCGCGGAAGAGGTGCGCTTGGATATTGCGATGATACCGGTCATAGCGTTCATAATTCTTCTGGCGGTCGCAAACATGGCCAATGCATACAGCTACGGGAACCAGCTCGGCCCCAGCATAAACCCGTACATAAACGACGCCATGAAGTTCCTGCGTGAGCAGACGCCGCAGAACACCAGCGTGCTTTCATGGTGGGATTTCGGTTACTGGTTTCAGGAGGTTGGCCAGCGGGCGACCATTGTTGACGGCAGCGGGGTGGGCGATACCTCCAGGCTTGATGTTGCATTGTGGTTCACGGACGACACGAAAAACTGGAGCCGCTGGACGGGATGGCTCAATGACAAGCTGGACGTGGGCTACATACTGATGGATTACACGCTGCCCGGAAAATACGGCGCGATAACCAAGATAGCGTCCTACGGAAGCACCGTGGTAGGCATGCTGCAGTTCGACCAGACAGGCGCAACACCGCAGGGCAACAATACCATATACGAGTTCGGAGCAGGACCTTATCGCATATGGCTGCCCATAGGACAGAACGGCAATATCGCGGGCACGCCGATATTCCTTGTTACAGACGGCACCCGATACTCCAACAAGGCATACATAAATGACCTCTGCACTGAGAGGGGCATAGCAAGCGTGGGAAACGAGAGCCAGACCATCGGCGGCTGCATAGCAATGACGCAATACGGGCTTTTCTATGTCCCTGCTGAAGCTGAGCATACAATATTCACGAGCCTGATGTTTATGGACGGAGTCGGGCTTACAGAGGAAGGGCTGAACAAGGTATTTGACAACGGCCTTATACATATCTATGACTTGAAGAACACCGCGCATTGAGCAGTTGTGTGGATGTTCAGTTCATAACGTTTTTAACCGCTCTTGACTCAGCATTGTTTATGCGTGCGCTGATACTCGGTTCAAAGGAATACCCCATGGGCACGGCTGACGGCTCTGACCTGAGCCCGTCGGGCGGCATGGAAATGTATGTGGAAGGGCTTGCAGCGGCCCTGTCAAAGAAGGGCGTCCGCCTGACCATAGTGACAAGGATGTTCAGGGGCGCGAAAAGCGACGAGAGAAGGGGAAATATCCGCGTAGTCCGCGTGCCGTTCATGCGCGGGTTCTACATCAGGAACCCCAGCTTCAATCTGGCGTCCTTCATGCGCGCGCTTAGCCTTGATTTTGACGTAATAATAAGCAACGGCGAAGTGTCCAACTTCCTCGGCCTGCTTCTCTCCAAAATAAAAAGAAAGCCGATTGTCATGGTCTCCCACGGCCTTGCCAGCAAGCAGCCGCAGTACAATTTTATAGTCAAGATGCTTTTCCGCATTGGCGACAGGCTGACGTATCCGAACGCTGACGCTGTCGTGACGCATGCCCCGTGGCAGATGAGGGGAATAACCGACAAGTTTTATGTTGTGATGCCCGGCTTTGACAGAAACCGATTGAAAAAACTCAGTCTAAGGGAAGCGAAAAAATTTAGGGCAAGGTTCGCAAAACCTGATAAGAAGATCATCCTCTATACAGGCAGGGTTATAGGGGTGAAGGGTCTTGAATATCTCATAAGGTCGCTGAAGTATCTGCGACATGACTGCAAATGCCTGATAGTCGGCGACGGACCTGATATGGAAAGAATGAAAAGGCTTGCAAAGGAGGAGCTTGCTGATGTGGTGTTCACAGGTTTCAGAAGCGACATAGCCAGCTCCCTTTCCATAGCCGATGTTTTCGTCCTCCCGTCAGTCTCAGAGTCGCTGAACTACTCGCTCGTCGAGGCAGCCCACATGGGGGTGCCAATCGTGTGCACGGACATAGGTATAATAGGCGGCGACAGCGCAATCCTGGTGAAGCCGACGGACGAGAAGTCACTGGCAGAAGGCATAAACACCGCGCTCGGGAAAGGAAACAGCAGATTGACCGCCAATGCAAGGCGCTACGCGCTGGGCTTTGACTGGAGCAGGGCGGCGGAGCTTTATATAAGGCTGATGAGGAGGCTGACGGAATGAGGATACTCATGCTGTGCCCGCTGCTGAGCAGCAGCTCCATGATCACGGCATATCCCATGGCAGTCGCGCTTTCAAAGAAGCATGACGTCAGGATTGTCGGCCCGCTGCTGGGCGGCCAGCCCTTCATAAGGGAC
>VGIZ01000095.1 GCA_016867675.1 Candidatus Aenigmatarchaeota archaeon
CCGAAGTTGTCTGGGACGACTCCACAAACTCGGGCTTCTACATCATAAAGGACATGATGGCCATTGACAAGGCCGAACTTGCAAAGCTGATGCGCGAGTATTCGCGCAAGAAGGAGGCCATCAGGAAGCGGCTGAAGGAGTTTGAACATCTCGGCAGGACAGCAAGCGATGAGCGCCTGTTCGCAGAGCTTGCGTTCTGCCTGTGCACGCCGCAGTCAAAGGCGAAGACGTGCTGGGCCGCTGTGCAGTGGCTTGAAAAAAGCGGGCTGCTCCTGAATGGCAGCAAGAATGGCATTGAGAAAAACCTGAAGGGTGTCCGCTTCCACAGAAACAAGGCGCGCTACGTCGAGAGCGCGAGGAAGAGGTTTTCTGCTTCAGGAAAGTTGGATGTGAGGTCGCTGCTGTCTGCAGGAGGGCCGAGGAATGTGCGGGATGTGCTTGTGAAGGAAGTCAAAGGCCTCGGCCATAAGGAGGCAAGCCATTTCCTTCGGAATGTCGGGATGGGCAGGGGCATCGCAATACTGGACAGGCACATCCTCAGGAACCTGCACAGGCTCGGCGTGATTGACAAAGCGCCTGCGTCGCTGTCGCCGAAGAGATACAAGGAGATTGAGAGGCGCATGTCCGCCTTCTGCGCGCACATCGGCATCAGCGAGGAGGAGCTTGACCTGCTGCTGTGGTCAAGGGAAGCGGGCGAGATTTTCAAGTGACCGGCTGCACCCTGCTGCCTGCCCTGCTTCTTTTCTTCCTCCAGTGCATCTCCACGGACACGCCCCAAAATACGAGCCCCGCGCCAATCAATATCAGCGGCAGCCAGACGAACAACTCCCTGGGCTGCATGCTGAACTCGTTTGAATAGCAGTAGCCGGCTGTGTAAGTGTGGTTGCCGCACATGCAGGGGCTGCTGATTGCTCCATCCCTGCAAATATCCTTCGCCTCGTATATGCATTCGGCTTCATCAACAAACGCATCGCAGTCATCGTCAATGCCGTTGCCGCATATCTCATCAAATGGGCCAACCGCGCCGCCACAGGTCCCCCATCTACCCGCATCGCATGACAGCCTTCCTGGCCTGCACGCGCCTATCTCGGAGCCGCATGCCCTCCTGTCTGTGATGAAGCATTCGCAGGTTATGCCGTTATCAGCAACGCCATTGCAGTCGTTGTCAAGGTGGTCGCACAGCTCGGCTGCTGGCGCAACCTCGCCCGCGCACTGCGCGCTCCATGCACCGTTCAGGCACGACCTTGCGCCCGGCCTGCATTCGCCGACATTGCTGCCGCAGGGCTTGGTCTGGCCCGAAAGGCAGAACGTGCCTGCTATGCCTGCCCCAAATCCTCCGCCGCTCGTGCCGCCCCCTCCACCGCCTCCGCCGCCGTTGCCGTCCTGTCTTGCTGCTGCAACGATTGTGGCGTTGTCGCCGCCTATGAAGCCCTCTTCGTCATCAGCGTACCAGTAGCCCGAGAAACTGCCGTTCTGATTTGCCGGTGTTGTCGTCAGCATTATCGTGGCGTCCTGCACAGGCGGCAGCCCGATGACTGCGGGACCGAACAGCCAGTAGAACGTGTTTGCCGAGGCGTTGGCTTTGGCGTATGTCGTGTTCACTGAAACCAACTGCCAGCCCTTAGGCAATGTCTCTTCTATGCCGAGGGCAACAGGCGGGCCGCCTGCATTTATGCCTATATTGATGGTGTATGTGAACTGGCCGTTCAGGCTGACCTCGACAGGCAGGTCCCTTGTGACAGATGCCTTCTGCGCTGCCGCCAGCGAGGGCAGAAGAAGCGCAATAACGGCAAACGTTGCAGCAAAGCCGTACCTCATAATATTATTTATATGGATTGTAATAAACGCTAACAAACGCTAACCGCCCTTCTCAAGGTATTTTTTCAGGAAGAGCGCGAACCCGCTGTCCTTTGAGGCATGCATGAGAAGCTCATTCCCCTCCATCACGTCAAATCCCCTTGCCGCGACGCTGCCTGCGATGTATGACGCTATGCCTTTCGCAAGCAGCTCATGCTCCTTGTCTGACAGGCTGTCTTGCAGCTTCTTCGATGCATCAGTGAAGGCGCGCGGCACCTGCGCCACCCAGACATCATTCTCAACCCACACCCTGCCCAGCTTTTCATACTTCTTCCTGAACTCCTCAACCCGCTCCTTAGCGAAGACGCCGGGGCCATGCAGTTTCCTTATCCTCGGCATCTTCCAGACCCCGAACTCCAGCAGCATTGCACATTCGCCGTCGGCGAACACGTCGGTGCCAAGCACAGCGAACTCATATTCCTCCATTATGCTTTTCAGCCGCTGCGCTGTGCGCCTGAGCTGCGGCCAGAGCACGTCGTCAATGACGTCGGGCCTTGCGAACCTGACCGCGACAATCCTCGTGCCCCTTGAGTCCATGAGCTTTTTCAGGCTCCTGACATTCACCCGGACCTTCGGCGGGAAGAAGAATGACAGCGACGGCTTTTCCAGAAACTGCGCGCACAGGCTCACAAGCCTGTTGAAGTTCTCGGGCGACACGACAGCCGCGACATTCCTCTCCCTGTCAACGGGGTCTATCACGACAAGCTGCTGGCCCTTGAACCTTCGCCGCATCAATTCGTCGGGTCTGATGCTGTGATGCTTTTCTATGTCAATGAACACCTCGCCCTGCTTCCAGCCCGCTGCTGCCTCGGCAAAGCCGAGGAACGAGCCGTAATGTATGACAAACAGCTCGCAGAGGTAGCCTGAAAGCCCGAGCGTCTTGGCGTCAGAGCCGTAGAGCCCATGCGCCTTCGCGAACTGCTTGAGCAGGCGCACCTCGCCGGACTGTTTCGGCTTCAGGTTGGCTGCTATCCATCTGTTGTGGAACGGCGTCCTGTCAACAGCGGACTTTATCCTCTCAGCTGACTTCAGGCTGTAGCACGGGACTATGTCAACGTCAAAGCCCATCAGCGTGGCGCGCACATAGGGGTGCTCGGCGTAGGCGATGCGGTAGGTGCCGTTTAGTTTCTCTACCAATTGCTTGCCCAGCTCAAGACCATCCCGTTCAAGCACATCCCTTGGCGTGTCCTCGGGGAACATGATAAAAATCTCGAATTCCTTCTTGTCGCGCATCCATGTGTCGCGGATGAACGAGCCTGCAAGCGTGTAGGACAGCTTCGTGCCCTTTATCAGGGACTCCAGCATGGCGGTTGATTTTTGTATGGCGTTCTCCATGGCCCTGCGCTCTGCCTGCGTCGGCGTTGTCTTTTCAAGAACCTGCGAAAGCAGGCGCTTCGT
>VGIZ01000096.1 GCA_016867675.1 Candidatus Aenigmatarchaeota archaeon
AGGAAAGGTATGAGCCGCTCGGCTACCGCGTCGCCATAAGCGTGGGCGACCTTGACGCAACAGACGCATGGCTTTCCAGCTATGACATAATCATCACTTCAACAGAGAAGCTGGACTCGCTTATGAGACATGGCAGCCCGTGGATAATGGACGTCGGACTTCTTGTTGCCGACGAGATTCACCTGCTGGACTCGCCTGAGCGCGGGCCGACGCTGGAGATGGTGCTGACGAAGATAAGGAAGCTCTCCAGCCCGCGCATCCTTGCGCTGTCAGCAACCATCAGCAACCACAAGGAGATAGCAGGCTGGCTGGACGCCGAGCCAGTCAAGTCAGACTACAGGCCTGTGAAGCTCTTCACAGGCGTTGTCTATGACAGGAAGGCAAACTTCCTGCCCAGGCGCGAGTTCGCCGTTCCAGGCAGCGGCAGCGTGGACGACATCATCCTTGACACTGCGCTGCGCGGCAAGCAGGCACTGGCGTTCATCAACACGCGCCGCGGGGCCGAGAGCGCAGCCGAAAAGCTTGCAGCCGCAATGGCAAAGAACTTGCCGAGGGATGATGCAGGCAAGCTTCTCGATGTTTCGGAAAAGCTGAGGCACGCGCTCGAGCACCCGACGAAGCAATGCCACAGGCTTGCTGACTGCGTCAGGGGCGGGGCCG
This sequence comes from Candidatus Aenigmatarchaeota archaeon, assembly GCA_016867675.1. GTDB lineage: Archaea > Aenigmatarchaeota > Aenigmatarchaeia > QMZP01 > QMZP01 > VGIZ01. The sequence continues at coordinate 661 of VGIZ01000096.1, forward strand.
CCTTCCACCATGCTGGCCTTGCCTCAAAACAGAGGAAGATGATAGAGGACGAGTTCAGGGCAGGGACAATAAAGGCCATATGCAGCACGCCCAGCCTTGCGCTGGGACTAAATTTGCCTGCCTACAGGGTCATCATCCGCGACCTCAAGCGCTTCTCCAGCTTCCGCGGGACGGATTTCCTCCCTGTTCTTGAAATCCAGCAAATGTGTGGCAGAGCCGGTCGCCCCAAGTACGACACCGAGGGCGAGGCAATCCTGCTGCCGAAGTCCGAGGCGGAAGCCCGCTATGCCTGGGAAAACTATGTCAAGGGCGAGCCTGAAAAGATTTACTCAAAGCTCGGCGTGGAGCCTGTGCTGCGCATGCACGTGCTCGCGCTGGTCGCGTCAGGCATCTGCGCCACAAGGCAGCAGCTGATGGACTTCTTCTTCATGACATTCTACGCGCACCAGTACAAGGACCTGAGCGGCCTGGAGGGCATCATCGGCAAGGTGCTGGCGCAGCTTGCCGATTTCGGCTTCATAGAGAGCGGCGGCTCTGCAGGCACGCAATCAGGCAGCAAAAAGAAGTCAGACAACCCCTTTGTCCGCGCATCAGAAATCGGCGGCAAGAGAGTCGCGCAGGAAACGCTCAAGCCCACGCTCATAGGCAGGCGGGTTTCAGAGCTCTACATAGACCCGCTCACAGCAGACCACATAATAACTCATCTGAATAAGCACAGCCAGAAGGAGTTGATGTTTTTCCCTCTGCTGCACCTGCTCTGCAACGCGGTTGAGATGAAGCCGCTGGCAGGCGTGAAGAAGGGAGAGTCCGAGGACATGGAGTCGCTGCTCGCCGCCGAGGAGCGCTCCCTTATGATGGACACGCCCAACAGCTACAGCTGGGAATACGAGGAGTTCCTGCGCTCGGTGAAGACGGCCATGATATTCAACGACTGGGCAGAGGAGAAAGGCGAGGACATTATAATGGAAAGGCGCGGGGTCAGCCCGGGCGAGCTGCACGCAAGGCTTGAGCGCATGGACTGGATGCTCTACTCGGCGCAGGAACTTGCCCTCCTCCTCGGGCTGAAGGACTTCCTGACGCCAATCAGGAAAGCCAGAATCCGCGTCAAGAACGGCGTCAAGGAGGAGCTGCTGCCCCTGATTAGGCTGAAGGGAGTAGGGCGTGTGAGGGCGCGCAGGCTCTGGGCATCAAACATTCGCTCAATGGACAGCATGAGAAAAGCCCCAAAGGAAGCCCTGGAGCGCATACTCGGCGAAGGCATAGCCATGCAGGTCATGGAGCAGCTGGGCTCCAGCAACCTTGAGGAAAAAGAAGGGCAGGGGACGCTGGAATAAGGTTCGCCTGCATTCCTTGTTGTTGCACACGAAAACGCTATTCACCAATACCCGAAAAGCCAAGAACCAATAAAGCCCGCTTCGCCAAAATATCCAGATGGACAAAAAAACCATCGCAAGGGTCAGGAGGAGGTTCAGGCTGAAGGACGTCGAGCTGGCGTCCTCGCCATGGAAGCTGGCGCTGGGGCTGATGTTCCGCGAGCGGCTGCCCCGCGGCAGCGGCATGCTGTTTGATTTCCACTTCAATGACAGGCATGGGATATGGATGCTGTTCATGCGGTTCCCGATTGATGTTTATTTTCTGGACGAGACTGGCGCTGTCATAGACAAAGTAAAAAACATAAAGCCCGTTTCCCTGCTCAGGCCATCGACGTGGAAGGTCTATCGTCCGAAACGGGCGTGCAGGTATGCGGTGGAAGTAACTAGCTGAACTCATATGCCATTGCAGTTCTGGCAGGGTTTCTATACATGCTCCTTACGAAATTTGTGGCTACTGTCCATTCATTGAAAACTATCTGCCTGACATTCTCTTTTGTAAGTCCAGGTATGCCTTCTATCAGCGCTTCAAGGGGGTCGTAAAACGTATCCACGACGTCGTACGTTATGTCAGTGAGCCATGAGTACAGGAACGTCCCCAGCGAGCGCGGGCTGCCGTCAGCAAAGAAGTACTTGCCGAATTTTGAGAGCACGCCACCTTCGGATACGTCTGTCTTGTAGACCCTTATTTTCGGGACAGGTAGCGACGGATCTAGGCTCGCCTCGGTGACATGGTCCCTTTCGCATGCCTGCTGAATGTACCAGCTGAACGGCTTGACCACGTTCCTGCTGAACCTCTGCGATTCGTGCTCAAAGTGCCTCTCATAGTCCCATCTCGTGGTTTTCTGTGCCGAATAGTCTGTCCAGTTCTGATTCACTAGACGGTCAAGGTCAATCGATCTGTTGAACGGAGACTGGTTGTGCGCAAGCACGTGGTTTATCCCGTTCTGTATAGTTGCTGTATCAGGCACTTTTTCTGCGCCGCCGACGCGTTGGGCAAAAGCGACAGGATATTCAAACGTAGTGCCGCCATGCATGTGCTCATACATGTATACCTTGCTTATGTTCGTTGCCCCCTCGGCATGCGCAAGGTACGTCCTTATCCTCGGGAACGCCTTGAATGCGAGGTTCTTCGCTGTCGATTTCCAATTTCCTGAGACTGTGTCAAGCGTTGATCCTACAACCCTCTTCAATACTGTATCCCTGTTG
>VGIZ01000097.1 GCA_016867675.1 Candidatus Aenigmatarchaeota archaeon
TGTAGAAACAGCCCGCAAGTAGCCGCGCATCCGAGGAGGAAGGGGAGATATGCACCATCCCCTCCCTCCTTGTTTTGTCACCTTAGCGGTATACATGCTTATGACTCGGAAAAATCAGGTTCCCCTTCATGTCAATATATTTGAGCCTTGCGAGCTGGTATAAGAATCTCGGCGCATCCCTGAGCAGATGCACGGTGGAGCCGCTGCCCTCGCTCCAGTTGACAGGGACCTCATCAACCCTGTAGCCTGCGCGAACTGCCCTAATTATGAGCTCCGTGTCAAAGAAGAAATCATCGCTCTCCACATATGGCAACACGTTGTCCCTGACATGCCTGCTTATGGCCTTGAACCCGCACTGCGGGTCATGGACATCCGAGCCAAACAAAGTCCTGAACAGCGACCTGTAGCACCGCGATACCCTCTCACGCTTCCATGTCCTCTCCGCGTGCGCGCCCTTCATGTACCTACAACCCATCGAAACACCCATGCCATTTCTTATGCTCACTATAAGTCTGGGAAATGCTTCAATATCAGTCGCCAAGTCAGCATCCATGAAGGAGTAAATTCCATAGCCGTTATGGCCTAACCAAGCACTTTTTATGGCTGCCCCTTTGCCGCGCCGGGGCTCAAAGTGATAGATCACTCCGCCGCCTGTTTCCTCGGAAAGTTTATGCGCTATATCAGCGGTAGAATCCGTTGAGTTGTTATCGGATATTATTATGTTGCATTCACCAGGGTTTCTCTTCCCGATAAATTCATAAAGCCTCATGGCATTATTCCTGAGGCAACGCTCCTCGTTATAGGCCGGGATAACTATCGCAATCCTGTCTTCCATCTTCATACAGATTCCTGGGATACTGAGAACTATACTGACGCAGCATCCGGGATTATCTATATTAACTAAGATTTATTAACAACACAAAACCCTTGGGCATACTCGCAGTACTTGCACATCCATGCCCACTCAGGACGCTGCCGCGCCTCGGGGTCAGGCAGCCGCTCAGCCTTGAGCAGCCTGTCCAGCTCGGCGAAGCGGGCGATGACGCCCTCGGCTACGGCAGGGTCGTACCTAACCTCAAACCACCTGCTTTCCAGCGAGTTCTTGTCCACGTAGAGTATGACGCCTTCCTTGACTTCATGGGAATGCATGTAGAGCTGTATCTGCATGACATGCGCGTCCTGCGGCGACTTCATCCACCCCAGCGACTGGCCTGTTGACTTGACCTCAAGGATGAACTTCCTGCCGTCCGCTGTCAGCACAAAGATGTCGTCTATGCGGCCTGATATCATGAACTCGGGCTGCGGTATCTTCAGGCTGACCTCCTTCTCAAGCAGCCTGACCTCGGTGTTTTCGGGGTTCTCAATCACTTCCGCTATGAAGTCGTGGAGCAGGTTGCCGAGGTAGAAGTACTTGCCCTTCTTCGGGTCCAGCGGCTGCGGATACTTGTACGAATACCATGACTTGCGCATGCAGTTGCCTGCCTCCGAGGGGTAGTAGTAGCCCACCCTCTTGGGCCTGCTCTCGCGGTGCAGGTGCTTCTCAATCAGCCTGTTGAAGTCCACGGGCATGGAAATCACTCACTGAATGCTGGATTTACTGCCCCATGAGTTATCAGATGCATTGAACTCATGCGGGCATGATGAAGGTTGGGAGTTGGGCATAAATGCTTTAACCTCAAATCTGTTGCATGGCGGAACAAAGACGTGTTTTATTTGTATGCGAAGGCAATATGTCACGCAGCCCTAATGCTGCAAGGGTCTTTCGCGACCTGCTTATTGAAGCTGGTTATGACCAGAAATCCTTTGAGGTGAGGTCGGCGGGCACCAACGCTTGGGCAGGCAGAACGCAGATGACTAGGGAGCTGGGCGACTGGACGAATGAAATCTATGCTATGGACGGCATGGTGGCGCTGGCACTCCAAAGGGCTTACGGCCTGCCCGAAGAGAGCGTTGTTAATCTCCAGGTGCCGGACATCTACACGGTAGATGATCCTGTTCTTGAGAGGCTTCTGAGAAACGTGTTGCTGAGATACGTCAATCGGATATAAACCAGACTTCGCAATTAATCCCATGGCAGACGTCATCAACCCTTTTCTCATGCTCGCGGGCATAGGCATGATGGCTGTAGCCATTGTGGCGGTGACATACTGGAAGAGAAAGACCAATGTGCCGTGGAAGTGGTTCGGCTATGGCGCGCTGGTCTGGGTCGCGGCAATAGCAGTGAAGGTTGTGATGGATTTCACCATGACCCCGCCGCTCCAGTCAGGCATGTTCAGCCTCTACGGGATGGCAGCCGCGTTCGCCGCCATGTCATTCTATGTCGGGCTGCGCACAGGCTTCCTTGAAAGCGGCTTTTCCTACCTTTTCGCGAGGAAGAAAGCTAGAAAGGCGAAGATAACGTTTAACGAAGCCATCGCATTCGGCATAGGCTTCGGCGCAATTGAGGCTTTCCTGCTGGGCCTGAGCTCGTTCCTGAGCATTCTGGTGCTTTTCCTTTACCCGCAGATTCTGGACCAGCTTGACGTGGTGACGAAGGACATGGTGCTCTCAAGCCTGAGCCAAGAGACCCTGATAGTGGTGCCTGCCATAGTCGAGCGCATCGCAGCAATCTTCATCCACACTTTCGCCGCCGTGCTCGTCATTGCATCGGCGAACACAAAGAGGATGAAATACGTCTGGGGTTCTGTAGTCTACAAGTCTGTCACGGACGGCATGATACCGCTGCTCACCGCGCTGGCGGGCATGGGCATCCTGTCATCCTATACCATTGAAATACCAGTGATTGTGCTTGCCGTCATCGGGTATTTCGGCATTCTGGACGTGAAGGGCAGGTTCAAATAGATGCGCTACCTGAGAGTGGATGGATAGCAGGGGGACTTTGCGGTTTTGGGTGAGATAGTGAAGAACGCCATGAATTGTTCCTGATGAAATCACGGCATATGACGTTATATATTTATAAGGCCATGTACAAAGTAGTAGTATAGGCGGTTAAGGCTGGCCAATCTATGATTGGTTTTGCCTCCGCCATTACTCCTTACATCACTCCTAAGTGCGTCTTAACGGACTCTATGGTTTTTTCCGTGCGAGATATAATTTTGTGAATATGTACGTTACTAAGGTTTGACATTTTAGCCTCTTCTTGAATATCCTTATGAAGCTGTATAAACCCATCAAGGAAATCATTTTCAGTA
>VGIZ01000098.1 GCA_016867675.1 Candidatus Aenigmatarchaeota archaeon
GGCTTCCAATTCAACGAGTACGGCCTTGTGAAGGGCGTCAGGGACGCCGCGAATGCGGCGCTTGCCGGCAGCGCGGACTGCGGCGCGCTCAAGGCGAACATGGAAGTCCTGAAGTCGTTCCTTGACAGCCGCAGCGCCAGCGCAGGATACGCCATTGAGTTCAGCTACGTCATTGATTGCCAGTCCTTCGGCAACAGCCCGCCGAGCCCTGCGCCGCTGAACATCACGGTAAGGATACTCGGCAGCGACATAGACAGCACGAGCAGGTTCAGCCTCTACAGAAGCTGAATCCGCGCGCACGAACAGCGCACCCGAATGTTTTGCGCATCATTTATAAGGGGAGTTGGACAATTATACTCATGGTTGGGTGCAGGCGCAGCAATCGTTCTAGGAAGGGCGCGTTTGACCTGAGCGTCAGCTTCATCATAGTCATCGTGATAGCTGTCGTGCTTCTCACGCTGGGCATCACGTGGCTGAGGGGCATCATCGGCGGCATAACAGGGCTGACCGACGACCTGACCCAACAGGCCAGCAGCAAGCTTCAGGACACCTTCCAGCAGACCACGCAGAACTTCGGCATCTACCCCAGCCGCTGGGAGATGACACCAGGCAAGAACCTGAAGATGAGCGCGGGCATCAAGAACAATGCCGCGGACGGCAACACGCACCAGTATGTTGTCAATGTAATACCAACGGCTGTCAGCAGCGACATCCTCAGGAACAAGTGCGCAGGCTCATCGGATATCGAGACCTGCACTGTCTCCATAAACTACCAGGGCGAAACCCTCGCCCAGTTTATGAAGTCATGGGTCACGCTGTCAATGAACGGCCCGTTCTCGGTCGAGGCAACGAGGACCGTCTTCAACTACATCACGGTCAGCGTCCCTTCCAACGCGCCGCTCGGCACCTACATGTTCGGCGTGATGGCGTGCAAGGTTGACGGCACTGGAATGACGCAGAGCCAGTGCATCCCGACCGCCACCACGGGTGTCTGGGGCGGCGGCGTCCAGCCGCTGGAGATACTGATAAAGCCGTCGTAAGCCATAACAGGTTCTTCTGTGAAGTGTATTGCCACAGACTGGGTTACATCAATCAGCGAAAGATTTTTGCTCTCTTTCAAGCCGGCAGTGCCTGCAGCAATTGTTCTGGGTGCCTGCCTTACGCCACAATTTTTGGTTTTAATTCAGGCCAGACCAAATAATAACCATGAAAGGGCTGATGAAGGGCATTGATGCAAGCCTGAGTGCCCGCACTCAGTCGCATCCACACGGGTGGGTTTTATGAAAGGTGTGGATGCAAGCCTCGTCTTCGCGATGATATTCGCCTTAATATTCATAGGGCTGCTGCTGGTGTTCGGCATGGGCCAGATAACCAACATGTTCTGCTTCAACAACAACGCGCAGATGGACAAGGCTGTCAAGGACCTGGACAACGACGTGCAGAACATCTACAACCTTGCCGAGGGCGCGTCCAAGCTGTTCAAGGCCAGCATCCCGTCAGGCTCGTCCATATGCGTGGTCAATACGAGCGACCCCGGCATAAACACGCCTGGCTACTGGATGCCCAACCCCGACCTTATGCCGATAATAGAGCAGCAAATCAGGCTGAAGAACGCGAACGTCTGGATAAACTACAACTGCGGGAGCAACGAGCAGACCTACAGGATAGGGCACCTGAGGGCAGTCCGCCAGCCCGGAATGACGGGAACAGGCAGCTTCTGCGCCTCGTCGGGCGGGAGCATCTACCTTGAGAACGCGGGCACCTACGTGGCTGCCATGCTTGGGTGAGTTGGTATAAAGTTATTCCTCGCATTGGTCAAGATGGCTAGGCGATGCGACTGAAACCGAAGGTCTCAGGCATGTCCTGAGACAGCAGTCTCAGTGACAGTCCGTTGACAAGAGCAAGGCGAAATGTATGCTGTCCATTTTCCAGGTATTCAAGATGGTCTTCGGGGTGATAGCCTCGGTCTTCGTGCTCTATTTCCTCGTGACCTACGCGGGCTCCTACGGCGCGAGCCAGCAGGATGCGCAGCGGGCGCTGATAATGAAGAACTTCAGGCAGCTGGCGGATGATGTCTGGCTGACAGGCAACGCCCAAGACTTTGACTTCTCGAAGATGGAGACGGACTTTTACTTCGACGCGAAGACGAGCCCGCCCGCATTCAGGTTCGGCAACAATTACATGGAGGTTACCAATCCCCTGTTCTTCAGGCATGGCGACAAGGTCTCGGTTTCGCAGGGCAGGCTTGACTTCGGCTGGTGGGAATACAGCTTCGTCATGGCGGCGCCTGACATGGTTGTCGTCTTCAACCCCCTCCAGAACGACGAGCAGGTCTGGGGCGTGATGAGGAATGTGACGGCGCTGCTGCCCGACACAACGGTCACGACCACCAAGTTCAGCTACGCCTTCTGCGGCTATCCTGGCGCAGCAGACATAAGCACGCCTGTTGACAGGTTCGGCGCCCAGCGCGCGCTCAGCCTGAACTATGAAACCACGACGTTCTACCAGTGCTCGGTCCAGCTGCCTGCAAACTACATGCTTGTGAGCATCTCAGTTGGATGCGCGTCCAGCCCTTCCAGCGGGGTTTGCGTGAATCCCGCAAGCGGCTCGAATGACCGCGGAGGCGGTTCGTTTTACATGGCGGGCTCTGACAGGGAATACAAGTTCATGGACGGGCTTGACATCGCGGCTGCCATAATCGGCGGGACGACAAGCGACATACGCGGCCACGCGGGCGGGAACCTCTACCTTTACAAGCAGTCGTCCTTCCGTCAGTCCATGAAGTTCGCTGCTGACATAATGGCGCAGAGGGCGCAGCTGCTTTCCGGCAAGCTCGCCGCGCTCATTGCCGCAGGCAGGATTGAGCGCGGCTCCGAGCCTGCTGCATGCGCATCATCATACGTCCAGCTGGCTAACAGCCTGCAATCGGTTTCGTCAGAGCTTGCGCGGCCCGACTACTACAGCGACAATCGCGCCCTGCTCGCCGCGCTGGCGCGCTCATCGGCTGCATACGACGCCCTGGCAGCGAAGGGATGCGAGGTGCCTAAGGCATGACACGCGCAAGGAAAGGTTCGGGAAGGAAGGGTTTGGGGATGGGGGGCTCTGCGGAGATGATGGAACAGCAAACCTCGAATGATGTTGATGCAACAACGAGTTTGCGTGACATCATTTCGAGAAAGAAGGGCA
>VGIZ01000099.1 GCA_016867675.1 Candidatus Aenigmatarchaeota archaeon
GGGCCACAACGAGCTGATGAACTACATCTACAAGCTCACCAGCAGGCCCGAGCGGATACTGGTCGGGCACGGCGAGCCCAAGAAGTGCGTGGACTTCGCGCGCGAGATAGGCCAGCGCTTCCGCTGCGAGGCCTTCGCTCCCAAGAACCTTGAGACGGTGAGGGTGAGGTGACCATATCATCTCCCGGCTGAATCTCGTATGTTATGCATAACATTATTTGTGTTATTTGTAACGCAAATTATGTTATATATAACCAAAATTGTGTTATTTGTAACATAGGTTTATAAGCCCGCGCGCAAAATAATAGGTGAGGCATGGGCATGACGTCCCTCGAAGTACACAGGAAGAGTGCGAAGGAAATGCTCGACGACATAGACGAGAAGGTCAGGAGCGGACTGGTGAAGGACAGGCAGAAGCTCGTGGGGTTCGCTGCATCTGAGATATCCTGCGACCTGCTTGCAGTGCTGCTCCACAAGAAAAACCTGATTTCTCCAGGATTCAACGTGAATCACAGGTTCTTTGCGTCGGAAAAGATGGCAAAGGAAAGGTTTGGGTTTGATTTTCCTGTAAAGGAGCGCATCCTGCCGCTCATGGTCAAGCAGGAGGAGTACCGCGGTCTCCTGTGCTACGGCAGGGAGCGCGGCGAGAAGCTCGTGCTGGAGGCCATAGCCAATATGAACAGGATAAGGGAGATTGTGGACAAGGAAACCGGTGAGGACATATGAGAAGCCTGCTGCCGTATGCCTATGACTATCTTTCGCTTCTCCTCGAAGACGAAGGTGTAAGAAGCCATGCCAGAAGCATCATACTCTTCGGCTCGGCTGCGAGGGGCGACGCTGACAAATACAGCGATGTGGATATTTTTATTGATGCGCCGCCAGAGGCCGCGGCCATCATAAGCCCGGCTGTGAAGAAGGCGGAGGGGAGATTTATCGCCGCCTACGGCAGGAAATGGGCGGCGCTGGGCGTGAAAAACCCCATAAAACCAATAATTGACGATATCAATGGCGAGCGGTGGAGGGAGCTGAAAGCAGAGGTTGCGTCATACGGGATTGTGCTCTACGGCCGGTTCGAAGCCAGGCAGGAGGGTCTGGCTCATTTCTCCCTGTTTTCCTATTCGTTGTCCAAGCTGCCGCAGAAGAGGAAGATGAGGCTTCTGAGGTTGCTGTTCGGCTATTCTGCAAGGAGGGGGAGGAAGGTATACAGGCAGAATGGGCTAATCGGGGAAATCGGCGGCGTCAAGCTCGGCCCCAACTCCGTGCTCGTTCCTGTGGAGAAGTCGCGCGATGTCCGCAAGGCGTTCATCGCCCACGGCGTCACGCCCGAAATCCGCGAGCTCTGGATGAGGCAGTAGGCGGGCGTCATGGGCGGGTGCGCCGCCGCGCCGAAGAACCTTGAGACGGTGAGGGTGAAGTAGTCAGAACCATTTGCCCTGCTTTTCCTTCACAAGCTTTGCCAGATTCACCAGATTTCTGGCAAGCCTTTTTTCAGGGTTTATGCCGAATTCGGTTCTCCACACCTTGCCGGCGTTTTCTATGACATCGTTGTAGGGCACCATGATGGCGCCCATTGAAGTCAGCGGCGCTATTATCTGGAGGGTGACCTGGGCAGAGCCCTCCTTGAGCGCTGTGGAAACCACGCCAAAAACCTTGCCGTCCAGAAGCGGCGGCTCGACCATGTCGCACGCTGTCAGCCTGTCAATGAAATTCTTCATCAGCCCGGACATGCTGTACCAGTATGTCGGGGAGCCCAGGACAAGGCAGTCCGCCTTCTTCAGCGTCTCAAATATTCCCTGCATGTCATCCTTGATGTTGCACGGGTATTTGCAGTTTTCCTCCGCGATGCAGCTTATGCACGGTTTGATGTCCTTGCTAGCAAGGTGCAAAATCTCTGTCTTTGCCCCCTCTTTCCTCGCATATCCGAGAACCTTGTTCAGCAGCTTTGCCGTATTGCCGTTCTTTCTTGCTGAACCATTGATGCCTAAGACGAAAATCGACATGCTCGACCCTCACAACAAATTTCCCAAAAAAGGAAAAATGAAATTACTCCCTCTCAACCATGGCGAACTCCGGGGTGATGATGAGCCAGTCCTGCTCCACGCCCGCGATGTCGCCGTTGTTGGCCTGGACGATCTTCTTGAGCTTCTCCACCGCGCGCTTCAGCTCGCCCATGTCCTTCTCGCGCAGCGACTTTATCTTCAGGAAGACCACGTTGCCCTTCCTGATGGAGCGGAGGATTCTTTCCGTGTCCGCGAAGTCCTCCATCTTCTCGACCCTGATGCCAAGCCGGCCGAGCCGCTTGTCCTCTGAGTCCATGACATTGACCTCTACGAACTCCTCGCCTGGCTGCAGCGCTTCCTCGTCCCTGCCACGTCCAAAAATACCCATTGCCACACCTCCAAATAAAACATTACTGCTAATTGTATGTAGCTAAGTTTTAAAAGCTTGCAGATGGCAAAACCGCGCAGAAACGGCTGCGCCTGCGCATTTGGCGACGAACCCGTGACGTTTGATGCGGGTGCACCCTCGCAAAGATGGCCGGGTTTGGACCAAGAAAGCAGACGGACGGGGTCAAAAACCATGATTGTCAGAACTCAGAATTTGTCGCTTTTTATGCCCTCCAGCACGGAGATGGCGTTCCATATCATGGTCCTGGCGTGCATGGGCACATTGGGGTCTGCGCTCGCCTCGTCAAGGGCGGAAACGATGCTGCTTATCTTCTCCTCGGGCGTGCAGCTGATGTTGAGCATGTCAAGGGAGTCCTTGAGGCAGCACTTGATGTTCCTGGGTATGCTCCTGTCCTCCATCAGCCCCGCTATTACGACAGCTATCTCGTCAGCCATAATACCGACCCTTTCCTTCGCCTTGCCCTTGTTGACGGACTGCCTCTGAGGGCTACCCTCAGGGCATGCCTGACAGCTTTGCTGTCAGTCGCATCCTTTGTGTCCCTTGTTTAAGCGGAGGTATTAAGCTATTAGAAGGCGCAAATTAATAAACCCTACTTCTCGGCTGCCCTCCCGCCCTCATCTCTTGAGAACTTGTCCTTGAGCCCTGTTATCTTGCCCTTCAGCTTCTTCTCGTTCGCCTCAAGCGTCCTGACCATGGCTTCCATGCCCTCCCTCTTCTCGGAGAGCTCCTTCTTG
>VGIZ01000100.1 GCA_016867675.1 Candidatus Aenigmatarchaeota archaeon
AGTATATGCTTCAGAACGAGAAGAAGAACACGCTCGCGTGGAGGAAGCAGGGGACGATAACCAGGCTTGACGGGCCGACCGACCCCGCAAGGGCGAGGAGGCTGGGCTACAAGGCGAAGCAGGGCTTCCTTGTCGTGCGCGTGCGCGTGCCGAAGGGAGGCAGGAAGAGGCCCAGGCCGGCGGGCGGGCGCGTGCCCAAGAAGGCGGGAAGGTTCTTCACGCTCAACATGGGCAAGCAGGTCGTCGCAGAGCAGAAGGCTGACAGGAAGTTCCGCAACATGCGGGTCCTGAATTCCTACTCCGTCGGGGAGGATGGCATCTTCAGGTGGTTTGAGGTCATCCTTGCAGACCCTGCTCTGACAGGGCTGTTCTCAGAAATGAAGGGCCGCTCCTTCAGAGGCCTGACGAGCGCGGGCAAAAAGAGCCGCGGGCTGCGCAGGAAGGGCGTCGGCGCCGAGAAGGTCAGGTAGGTTTAACCATGTTGGCTTGGTTCTCCTGGCACATGTCCAGCTCGCTTTTTGTTCAACTCAACCATGCGGCTAACCCCTTCAGTATGGCCATCAATTATCCCCAGTGCGTGTGCTACATCTAGCATTGCAGAAATATACTCCACGGCCAAAGTTCGGTAGTTCGGATCATCAAAGACAGAAGTGTCATGCCCGCTTATTCTGGCATAAGTTCCAAGGTCCCTGAACGCCTTCTCTGCCCGTTGGGTTACGTCGTCCATCAGCAATCTTGAGACATAAACCTTTTAAGCTGCAGCCTCCGCACCCGCCGCATTCAACGCTTAAATACCTAAGCCCTACAATAACTTAACATGGGTATATTCGACCAGATGCTCACGAACCTAGTCGGCCTGGATTTCTTCAGCGTATTGTTCCCGTTCCTGCTGGCGCTGGCGATATTCTACGCTGTGCTGATGTGGGCGCTCAAGGAAAGGCTCGGAAAGGGGCCGATAAGCCTCATATCCATAGTGCTGGCGTTCTTCGTGATGCTGTTCGCCAAGCAGATACCCGGGCTCTCCTACCTCATAACGGCAGGAGCCGGCTGGACGCTTGCAATAGCCTGTGTGATACTCTTCATGATAATCATCTTCGGGCTGTTCGGCATAAAGCCCGAGGAGATAAAGACGAAGTGGGCTGAGGTCATCATAGTGCTGGTGATAATCTACATAATCATATCGCTGCTGTGGGGCGGCATGCCAGGCTTCTTCCTGAACGTGCCGTGGCTCGGCAACTACAACGACCTGTGGACGATAATCCTGTTCATAGTGATAATCGTCATCGCCTGGCACTTCCTCAGCAGGGAGGAGAAGAAGGAAGAAGAGGGCGCGCCCAAGGCCAAGTAGTTCCTTTTTATTAGCCTCAGTCAACTTGAAGGGATAAAACGCAACCCCACGACAGAGCCCGCGCGACGAGCGCAAAGATTTTGGCGACGGGGCGCTGCCGAAGCAGGAACAAGAAAGGAGTGGGCAATGCTTTGTTGGCTGTGCGGGACGCATTCTAACCAAGAACAAGCTTTCCACGAAGAACCAAATGAACCAATTACAGCGTGTCTCAAAAATATCGTTTGTAAATTAATGTGTTTTGCTATTACCTGCCCCTGTTGTCCTTGAAGGCCTTGACGGCGTCCGAGAGGGAACGGAGCGACTGCATCATGGGTGTCATGGAGTCCTTCATCGTCCTCTCGACAGCCTCCATGCGCTGGGAGACCTCGGTCATGCCTGTCTTGTAGCCCTCGATCTTGTCGGTTATCTCGGCTATGTCGCCGCGGCGCTCGCCCTGCACCCTGTCCAGCGCCTGCTGCAGGTTGTTTATCCTGACCGTTATCTCCTTCAGCCTGTCAGCCATGTCGTCAACGCGCTTCTCCATGGCAGCAACCCTCTCCTCAACAACGCCCTCGGCTATCTCCTCAAATTCGCGGCGGGTCTGCATGCGCTGCTCCTTGGAGGCGGGCCTGGGCGCTGGCATGATGGGCTCTATCTCCTCTTCCATCTCAACCCCGCCAGCAGGCAGCGGCGGCGCGAACAGCGGCCTTCTCGGCTGCTGTGGCGGCTGGGGTGACGGAGCCATGCCAGGGAACCTCGGCAGCTCAAGCTCGCCTTCAGGCCCCTCCTCCGCGAACGGCGGCTCGCGCATGGGTCCTGCTGGCCTCGGCAGCTCCTCTTCCTCGTCCCCGAAAATCATCCTTCGTTCCCTTCTCACAGGCTGCTCGGCTGGCGGCGGACCGAAGCCCCTTGTGGGCATGGGAGGCGGAGCCATCCTCGGCGCTCCCGATGGCCTGACAGCGCTGCGCAGCGCCTCCTTCATGGCCATGTCCACCTCCATCGGGGAGTATCCTTCGGAGCGGAGCGTCCTGATTATCTCAGGCTCTGACATGCCCTGCGAAGAAAGCGACGCCACCCTGTCGGCGGGTATCTTCCCGTGGACATCAAGCGGCGGGACAGGAGAAATCTCCCCACCCCTTTTCCTGCCTATGTGCACCTTCGGCATTTTCATGAGAGCATCCTCCTTTGCCTCTCATGTGCATCGGACATAGTCCTCAACTTCATGGAAAACCAACTATTGTATAATTATTGTGAGACCCCTATTATATATCGTTTTTAGCCAGTCCTACTTCTTGCCGAGCGCGTCCTCAATCATGCGCTCGGCCTCCTCCCGGGTGATGAACTCGGACTTCAGCGGGCTGTATATCTCTATCAGCTGCTCCAGCTTCTTTATCTCGGAGGCGGGCGCGAACCGCTTCATGCCCTTGACGACCTCGCCGATGAGCGACTCCATCCTTGAGACCTTGTCCTCAGCCCTCGCAACCTTCGCGCCAAGCTCTGTCACGGACGCGTTGATGGCCTTCCTCTGCTCCGCCGCGTTCTGCTCAATTGCGGCCATCCTTGACTTCAGGATGTTCAGCTCCTGCTCTATGATGCGCAGCCTGCGCGTGTCGGTGTTCACCCTGCCTATGAGGTCGTTTATCACGGACTGCACGGTGCGCCTCGGCTGCTGCTTCGTTATCACTGGCATAGACACTTCGCCTTCCCCCTGTTGACGGTCTCCTTTTATTCCCTTTGTGAAGCGGAGGTATCAGTTATTATTTATCATCACCAGCCTAATAAGTTATCATAAACGGGTACA
>VGIZ01000101.1 GCA_016867675.1 Candidatus Aenigmatarchaeota archaeon
CTCAAGCCCTCGGAGGCGCTGGAGAGGACCAAGGACAACATGGCGCGCAGGCATGAGGAGATGCTGGAGAGGATTGAACGCCTGAAATCTAGCCCTGTCCTCGGACAGCTGGACGGCATATTCAAGCAGGGGCTGAGCATGATGGAGCCCAGCGAGATGACAGGCACCATGAAGGGCTCGTTCGTCATCAACCGCCAGCTCAGGAGCATCTTCAAGGAAGCCAAGAAGAGCATCAACATCGTCACGACCGAGAACGGGCTTCAGGAGCTTTACAGCAACCACGCGAGGGCGCTCAAGAAGCTGTCCAAGGGCGGCATCAAGGTCAGGATTCTGGCACCCGTTGAGGGCGGGGCAAAGGGCGTTGCATCAGAGCTGGCGCAGGTCGCAGATGTCAGGAAGCTGTCGCAGCCCGCGGGCAAGTTCGCGGTCATTGACAACAACCATGTTTTCATGTCGCTCACCGACGACAAGAAGACGCATGAGAGCCAGCATGTCGCGCTGTGGGCAAGCTCGCAGCACGCCGCGGAGAGGATAATGGCGCCGCTGTTCAACCAGCTCTGGGACGGCGCGAGCGCGGTGAAGTGAGTCATAGCTCATTTTTAGCAATGCAAACAATTCTTAGTGGTGAGGATGATCGCCTTCAAAGAACTCAGACTCTAGAAACCAATGCCAACCTTCTAAATCCTTTCGAGACGTAAAAGCTTAATACCAGTTCATGCAAATTGCCCATCATAGACAGACAAAAATACTATAAAATTGTCGGTTATAACATGACAGAATTGTGATGCGCTGGGGTAGCAGCCGCTAAAATGAGACGCCCGCCTTCTCCATCTTCTCAAGCCTTGCGAACTCGGCGTCGGTCTGCCTCTGGATCTGGCTGACCTGCTCGGGCGTGAGGTGCCTGAACCTGCCCTGCATCTCAAGGTATTCCTTGACAGGCACCCTCTTCGCAGGCTTCATGCTTATCTTCAGCCTGCCGTTCTCAATCTCGTAGAGCACCCACATGCCTGACTGGACGGCAAGCCGCGCGGCCTTCACTGACGCGCTGCTGTCAATCTTCCAGCTCGGCGGGCACGGCGTCATGACAAGCAGGAAGCTCGGCTGCATGTCAAGGGCCTTTTTCACCTTCATCTGCAGGTCCTCGGGATAAGCCACCGACGCTGTTGCAACATACGGGATGCGGTGCGCGGCGGCTATCTCCGCCATGGGCTTGCTGTACTGCTGCTTGCCCGCGACCTTCCTGCCTGCGGGGGTTGTCGTTGTCCATGCGCCGAATGGCGTCGCACCCGAGCGCTGGATTCCTGTGTTGTGGACAACTATCCCGTCGGCGATGAAGTTATGCTCGCCTTCGACGCGAAGGTCAAGGGTCGGCTCTTCGCCCACCAACTTCTTGTAAGTCACTTTTTCCATCTCAAAGTGTTCATTGCCTATAAGGAAATTCTGATATTTGTATTGCGACGGGTATTTCTCCGCATTCCACGGTCGCCTCTTTGAGAAACATATGTAGCCGCCTTCAGTGTCTTTTAACAGCTCTCGATAAACCACAAATTTGCCTTTCTTTGTTTTTCTCCAGTGTATTTTGCCGACCCTGTAACCCATAGTCTGCAAAAGGAGCGCCGTTCTCTTCAGTAACTCTTTGCTCGCTGAAACTATTCTCGTGCTGGTTTCTTCATAAACATATCCGTCAGTGCTGACCAAACCATTTACAAAGGCGTCTTTCTCTTCCTGCGTAAGAGTGAACACCCATTCGGGTATGGTTTTGTTCTTTGCGCCCTTTCCGAAGCCAAGCGAGTCTATGAACCTCGCGATGTTCACGGAGTTTACGTAAATGTAATACCTGTCGACCTTGCCTATAGGTGATTTGAATATCCTTTCGTGCAGCCACGCCAGCCGCTTTCTTTCCTCAGTGCCTTCAGGTATGGCAAAGCCGACTTCGCCTCTTTCCGTCCTTGACCAGCCGTCACCGACATACATGCCAAGGTATTCCATAAGCTCCGGGCTTGACGTCTCTGGTATTGAAACGTCGTTTATTTTGTTTACTTTGTAATCGCCGCGCTTTGACATCCTTGATGGTCTGAACCGAAATGGTGAACTTATATCCAGTTTCTTGAGGGCCACAATAAACTCACCGACCTTTAGTTGCTCAAGGGTCTTCCAAACAAGCTCGGATTCCTTGCCTCTTCCGCGCCTTTCAAGCGCAAGGAATGGGTGGTTTGCAGTTGCCCTAACCACATGATGTGCAGTGCCCAAGTCATAAACAGTCTTAGCTCCATTGTCGAAAACACCGGAGCACTTCTTCAGCACAGGCTTCTGGGTTTTCAGGTCAAAGGCCCAGATTTCGTCGCCTTTCTTAATCTCGGTGATTCTTTTCAGACCGTCTTTGGTCATTACAGTTGTGGACAATGCCAGGCAGTTCGCATAGCACTCGTTGTCAACGCAGACGTGCGTGACCTTGTGCCCGCGCTCAAGCATGCCTGACAGCGCCTGAATCCCTATGTCATAAGTCCCGCCGTCGCCGGCGATGGAGATGACCTTCATGTCCTTACCCAGCTTCTTTGCCGCGGCTTCCATGCCGCTTGCGACCGCGGGCGCGCACTCGAATGCCGCGTGTATCCAGGGCACCTTCCATGCCGTGACAGGATAGACGCTTGTCGTGACCTCAAGGCAGCCTGTCGCGCAGCTGAGCGCGACATTGCTCGGGCACGCCTTCGCCATCTGGTTCATGGCCATGGCTATGCCGCAGCCCGCGCACATGCTGTGGCCCTTTGAAACAAGTTCGGTCATACTGAATAGATGCCTTTGGCTGGTTTAAAAACTTGCTTCGTAGGGGATAGCGATTGACGTAACCATGCATTTTTTCAAGGGTGCTGCCAATGGATTGGGTGATGTTTCTGGATTGTCGGGAGTGCCTTCTTGACCAATAACCAAACTTACGTCTGGCGGGCTTAAAATGAAATACAAAAAAGAAACAAAAGGAACTACTTCTTCTTGCCCTCGGCGCCCTTCTTCTCTTCCTTCCTGAGCTCCTCCTCCATCTTTATCTCATCGACCTCGAGCCACACGATA
>VGIZ01000102.1 GCA_016867675.1 Candidatus Aenigmatarchaeota archaeon
AGCCTCTTTACGCCCTTCCAGACCTCGTCGGCAACAGCTCTGTCCACACCCTTCCCGAAATACTCCTTCGGCACGCCGATTTTCATGCCCTTCACAGGCTTTCCAATGAGTCTCGTGTAGTCCTGAGGTTTCTCATGCAAGCTGGTGCTGTCCTTATCATCGTGGCCTGCAATCACCGAAAGCATCAGCGCGGCATCGCCGACTGACTTTGCAATCGGCCCTATCTTGTCCAGCGAGTTGGCGTAGTCTATCAGCCCGTACCTGCTCACGAGCCCGTAGGTTGGCGTGAGCCCGACCACGCCGCAGAAGCTTGCAGGGCATGATATGCTGCCGCCTGTTGACTGCCCTAGCGCGATGTGATGAAATTCGGCTGGAAGTGCTGCTGTCAAGCCCGCAGCCCCTCCTGACGAGCCCCCGCAGCACCTTGTAGGGTCGTGCGGGTTCTTCGGCACTGCGAAGCCCGAATTGGCGGAGAAGGTGCCGAACCCGAACTCATCCTGGTTTGTTTTCCCTATCAGGATGCCGCCTTCCTGCCTGACCCTTTCAATCACCGTAGCATCAAACGGGGGCTCATAGCCTTCCAGTATGCGCGAGCCTGCGGCTGACTGCACCCCTTCAACGCAGATGCAGTCCTTCACCGAGACCGCGATGCCTGACAGCAGGCCTTTTTTCTTGTTCGGCGACGGCTTGATTATGGTGTTCAGGAACCCGTACTTCCTGTTCAGTGCCTGCACTTCCTTCTCCAGCCCTCCCAAATCCATAGCCATAATACCATTTATTAATCATAATTCATAAAGGTATAATCGTATTCACCACCATAGAGAATGCAGAACGCTGAAAAACAAATTAAAAAACTAAAATAATATCGCGATTATTATGGTAAATAATTCAGAGATAAATTTGGTTGTGGCTCGCTTAATGACAATGCCTGATAGTGATATCGTATCAGCAGGTCCGGGCAATTGCGTAATGAACAGGGAAGCACTGATAGAGCACGTAAAAAACGCAAAAAAAGATGAAATAGGCAGGAAGATTGTGGAATCCCATATGTCCTACCTAAGGTCTCTTGGGAGGTCTTGAAGCCATGAAGCGCCTGAAGTCCCCGCCCGCCCTGCGCGCCAAGAAGCGCTACATCATCTTCAGGGTGCATTCCGACGATCCCGAGTTCAGGCCTGATTTCCTGAACATCCGCGGCGCCATATGGAACTCGCTGGAGGGCTGGCTGGGCGAGGCGGGGCTAGCCAAGGCTGACGTGAAGTTCATCATGAACCTCTGGGACAGCAGGAAGCAGACAGGCTTCCTGTCGTGCAGCCCGAAGTTCGTTGACCAGGTCAAGGTCGCGCTCGCGCTCGTGCATCAGGTCGGCGACGAGCGCGTCATCCTGCAGGTCCTGAGGGTCAGCGGGACGATAAAGGGCGGGAAGGAGAAGGTCAGGTCTTGACGGCTACGCTTCCGGTATTATTTTTGTCATATACGGGTCATGGGTATAGCAATACATGTTGTAATCCTGCTGGTCCAGCTGCGGTTTTATTTTCACCATCACACCCTTGCCTCTGGTGACCATTCCACCCTCGCTCAGGATTGAGCATATATGGCCTGATGTCTCCACATTCCCTCTGAACTCTATGCTGCAGCTGCTTCCGCTGCAATGCAGCGCGCGGCTTTTCTCGGATTCCAGCCTCCCCCCGAAGAGCGTAACCGAGACCTTCTTGGCTGGCATGAAAGAATATAAGCCGTCTTCAGTGACAGCACTGACAGCCGCCCCATTTTTTGCGATTATTGAGCCTTGGGTCATATCCAGATGGCCTTCATAGCGTATTAAAACAGCAGGAGAGTCGGATGATACAGAACCCGACACCGAACCCTTGATGATTATCAGCTTTCCTCCCTGCAGCTCTATCGCGCTATCACTGCTGCCTGCCGCTATTGTTCCGCTGTCCATCACCAGCTTGCCGCCAAGAACCCTGACTACTGATTCACCGCCCCCGCCTGACATTGTCGCTGACATTATTTTCAATTCGGAACCCGGGCCAATCCTGACAGGCTCGCTGCACTCTACATTATCCCATGCTATATAACGGCCAACCAGCCATTTCCCGCAGTCTGAGCCTGAGAGGTCCTTGTCTGTTGTGGTGAAAACAGGTATGACTTCGGACGACTCTGTCAGTGTTGCGCCCTTTAGCGTTTGGTAAGTGTAATAATTCTCACCCTTCCCGCCTTCCTTCGGGCTTATGCTGACCGTGGCCGAAGGCAGGCGTTGCACTAGGGACTCGGTTGCGAGTATCGCATGGCCCTTGCTGGAGACGCTTGAACCACCTTCAAATGACAACATGCATCTGGTGCCTTTGCAAACCAGCGCGTTCTGCCCTTCTGATGATATGGTCCCACCCCTAACCATTATAATGACAGAGTAGCGCTGCCTGGATGCGTCCAAAGCCTCTGCATATATGGCAGCGCCGCCACCTGCCCTTATCTCACCTCCTATTATCTCTGTCAAGCCGTCATTGGCTATAACAACAGCACCCTTGGATGCTGCGCCGTTCATCACCCCGCCCCTGACATACAGGCTTCCGCCCTCCAGTGTTACAAGTGAATTATCACCTGCGGCTGAGATTGTGCCGCTTATGAGCGTAAGCGAGGATCCGGGACGCAAAATGACGGGCGCGGAAAGCGCCACATCGCCGTCCGATATGTAGTTGCCGGTCAGCGCCTTGCCTGAATCAGACGCCGAAAGCCTCTTGGAGCTCTCCCTTCCGACAAGGAAGACCATTTTCAGCGGCTTGAATGCAAGCTTCTCGCCGCTCCACACAGGGAATTTTTTGTCATCAGGTCCGGCAAGCGTAACCTTCATAAGCGCCTTCGGTTCGCTTGTCTGCGTGAATGTGCATACGTACTGCCCGCTGTTGTCGGCATCCGGCACAGCCTCCGCTGAAACCGAGAGGTCAAGCTCGACAACCTCAACATCAGCAGGGGTTGCAGCCTTCAGCTTGTCTGTTATCCTATG
>VGIZ01000103.1 GCA_016867675.1 Candidatus Aenigmatarchaeota archaeon
TTCAGGACACACGAACTCCCATTCATGCCTCATGCGCGTAAAATTGGCAGGCGAAGGCTCTGGGATTTCTTTCAATGTTGTTTGCTGCCCTTTGGGATCAGTATATACATTAACGAGAGCAAATGGAACTGAATCCGGCATGTCACTAACCTCAAAACGTTTCCGTTCATAGTCAAAGTTTCCTGTGAGGTAGCCGTAGACAGCACTGCTAATATGGACAGATCCTCTATTCGGTCAGCGCCGCCTTCCAGCCAGTCCACATCAAAATGCGCGCGCAAACTCTTCATCGGATACCTGCTTGACATATGTCACTATTAAGCAGTAACATTTATAAACCCATGCGCCAAGGATATGGCATGACCACAGCAACCAGCGACTGGGAGAAGCTGAACCCGAAGGAAAAGGCAAACCTTCTGAAGGGCGACCTCAGCTACGCCGAGCATTACGGCTACCTGATGGACTGGTATATGAAGGACAGAAAGGAAACTGACCGCATCCGCGGTGGAATCTCCTTGGTTCCCGAGGACCATGTGCGCGAGAGCCTGAAGGATGTGCTTGAGGCGCTGAAAGAGTGCGACCGATTCCATCGGGAATCGGGCATGCAGCGTTCCGGAAGGAACGCCGCACTCAACCAGAAGGTTGAAGGCGGATACGCCAGAACCAAAGCCAAGGGCAGCATATTTTCAAGGCTTTGTGCTTAGGCTCCCTGCATGCTTATTTCCCCTGCCTTTACAAGACCTGAAACTATCTCCTGCGCCCGTTTTGTTTCAACGGCGGTGCCGTCCTTGTAAACAGAATGGAGCGGGTCGCCAAGCTCATCCTTTACAAAAACATACGTCCCGCTGAGTTCGCCGTCAAGAAATCTGAACGTGATGCTGTCATCATCCCTTGCCATGATTCTTATTTTTCCAACCATGCCCACACTTCCCATCAGTAATGGTTTCTGGGTTTAAAAGCTTGACGCTTGCGGAATCCGAGCACCTGCCCTTATAAAAATTATACCGAAATATTGTCATGCTCAGGGCAGCCCTGCTTGACATTGACGGAGTGCTTATTGATTCCGAGGAGCAGTATTACCAGCTGATGAGGGAGGTCTTCCTGCACTACGGCTTTGAGCTCGGCAGGGAGGAGTATGTCAGGAGATGGATAACCGAGCAGAAGGCGCGCACCCGTGGCGTGATTGAGGACCATCAGCTTGCCGTCACATATGAGGAGGCCGCGGCGAGGAGGAAGCAGCTGCTGGACAAATATATAGAAAGGATGGCGCCGATGCCCCATGCAAGGGAGATGGTCGGCTACCTCACGGCAAGATGCCACACGGGCGTGGGAGTCGTGACGTCTGCCGACAGGGAGGAGGCGGGCAAGAAGCTGCGCAGTATGGGCATGCAGGATGTTTTCAGTGTTGCTGTCATGGCAGAGGATGTCCAGAGATACAAGCCCTTTCCTGATTGCTACATCGAGGGCGCGCACAGGCTGGGAACCGAGCCGCCCAGCATCGTTGTCGTCGAGGACAACCCGTTGGGAGTCCGCTCGGCAAAGGACGCGGGCTGCAAGACCATAGCGTATCCGAACGGCTTCACGGCAGGCATGGACTTCGGCATGGCCGACAGGGTCGTGAAAAGCCTTGCGGAAATAGACGGCGCGCTGCTCGACGGGCTTTTCGGATGAGCGCTATTTCGGCAGCTCCACGACCATTATGCCCTTCTGCGCAAGCTCGCTGCAGTATTCGGCGCACTTCAGGTGCTCCAGCTGGGAGCTGGCCCGGCAGCTGTCCATGCAGGCTGTGAATTCGTCAGCCATGAAGAGCCTGACAACAACGAATGCTATGACAAACACAATTAGAATGATTATTGCCGCCGCAATCTCCCTGTCCATGGGAAAATATTGGCTCTGCTGGAAGAAATAGGATATGCCCTAGGCGGGAATCTCTGCACACAGACCGCATCCGCGGTCATGAAACACGAATTCATGTGTTTTTGTGCAATCGAACCCGCGACCCCCAGATTTCACGCTTTCATAGGACGAAGTCCTCAACTCTCATAATGAATGCACTGACATTTCATGTCAGGCACTTCGAACTCTTCCTGAGAGTTCAAAGCCTTATGAGTCTGGTGCTCTTTGCGATGCCTGCCGCGACAATTGTTTGTTGCAGCCGCATAGCCGCTGAGCCACTAGGGCGCTGATGCGTTGTCCTTGTGGCTACTGAGTGCGGTCACTCAGGCTAGCCACTAGGGCAGACCAGCATCCGCCGGACAGGCCGGCGGAATACTGATTGTAATGCTCTTGCTGTAATTTGAATTGGTTATTATATATCCAGCATGCGAGGCGGGGTGAGAGCGTGCCCACTTCAGTCACAAAATCTTATAAATATGCCTGATTATAATGGAGCAAGAGAAAATATGACGACCAAAAAGTATGTTTATTCATTTGAAGAGGGCAGGGGACTGGGCAAGGAGATGCTGGGCGGCAAGGGCGCGAACCTCGCCGACATGGTGGGCCTGGGCCTGCCTGTGCCTCCGGGCTTCACGATAACAACAGAGGCATGCGTCTATTACTTCAAAAACAGCAGGAGAAACCCGCCAGGCATGAAGGAGCAGGTTGAAGGGGCGCTGGCAGGGGTTGAGAAAGACATGGGCAGGAAGTTCGGCGACCCGGACAACCCGCTGCTTGTTTCTGTGCGCTCCGGCGCGCGCAGGTCAATGCCGGGCATGATGGAAACCGTCCTGAACATAGGGCTGACCGAAAAAACAATGCCGGGTCTGGTCAGGCAGAACGGCGGCAACGCAAGGTTTGTTTACGACGCCTACCGCAGGCTCATCATGATGTATTCCGACGTGGTAATGGAAAAGGCCGAGGGCATAGAACCCGAGCATGACATGGGCATACGCAGGCAGCTGGAGAGAATCATGGCTGACATGAAAAAAGAGAAGGGCTGCAGGAGCGACACTGACCTGACGCTGGAGGATTTGAAGAAGCTCTGCGCGCTTTTCAAGGCAAAG
>VGIZ01000104.1 GCA_016867675.1 Candidatus Aenigmatarchaeota archaeon
AGTAGAGCCTTCCTTCGTGGATAAGCGGTGTTATTCCATCTTCCCCGGAAGTCTTGAATCTCCACTGCTCCCTGCCTGTTTTGGCGTCAAGGCAGTAGAGGTTGCCGTCACACGAGCCGAAGTAGAGCTTGTCATCGTCGAAGTCCGGTGCCCTGCCTATGAAGTCGTTGGCGTGGAAAGTCCACTCCATGTTGCCTGTCTTAATGTTTATGGCGTAGAGGTTGTTATCGTAGGAACAGAAATAAACCAAATTGCCGTGCGCGCTTGCATTGCACACTATGACGCCGTTGGTTTTGAAGCGCCATCTCTCGTTGCCGTCCTTGTCAATGGCATAGAAATTCTTGTCGCAGGCTCCTATGTAAATCGTATTGCCGTGGATTAGCGGTTCCGCGCATATGCTTCCGCCGATACCAATGCTCTTCCAGAATGAGCCCTGGGTCTCCTTGAATTGCATGAGTGTGCCGAAGAGCTCGACGTCGCCAAACTGCGATGTGTCGAAGCCCACGCTTACGTTCTTGACGTCAGGCTTGTTCCTAATGCTGTAGTAGTATTCCATGCCCATCACTTCCTCCCGAAAGCAGACAGGCCTGTCTGCCCCATCCTGACCCCAGCCTTGTCCATCTTCCTCAGCGTGTTCTCGATGCGCTCCATGGAGAAGCCATATTCATCGACAAGGAAGCGCTCCAGCCTCTGCACGTTGAGCTTGGTGGTTTCTATCCTGATGTCCTCCACGGGCGCGTGCATGAAGAAGTCAAATATGTCCTGCGCGCTTGCCTTGTGCCCCCATTCCACGCTGCCGAAGACCGCATTGAATGTCCCCATCTCGCTGACGAGCTTGTATGCCTTCTTCGGCCCGTATCCCTTGACCCCGCCGGGGTTGTAGTCTGTGCCGACGAGTATGCCGAGCATGACGAGCTGCTCGCGTGAAAGCTTGAGGCTGCGCAGCACCTTATCCAGCTCAACCAGCTCAGGCGTGACCTCAATATATTGCTCCTTCCTCGGAACCTTGCGCCTGCCTGTTACCGTGAGATTCCTGACAAGCCGCGGCGCTCCGAACAGCAGCGAGTCCCAGTCCTGCGAGCCCGACGCCCATACCATGCCTTTCGCAGCCATGTATGCTGCCTGCGCCTCGCCCTCGCTGGGCGCCTGCACGCATGGCACGCCCATGCAGCCAAGAAGCTCCTTGGACTGCCCTATCATCTCGTCCGTCAGCTTCACAGCAGCCTGCGAATATGTCCTGACAGCCTCGGTGTCGCCTGCCGCCAGCGCAGCCTTCCACTTGGCTTCAGCCTCCTCCCTTATCTTTCTCCTTTCCTGTGATGTCTCATGCTTGAACTCAGGCGGCTTGCCGTCGAAGACAAAGACAGGCCTTATCCCTGCCTCCAGCATGCGCGCCGTGCGGTAGAACAAGCCCGAAAGGTGCGACGTGATGCGGCCCTTGGAGTCCCTGAGCGGCTCGCCTGTCTCCCTGTCCCTGATGATGGACAGGAACTGGTAGAGAGTGTTGTAGGCGTCTATGGCTATGCTCTTTCCTTTAAGGTCATCAAACGTTACGGACTGCGACTCCACAAGGTCGGTCAGGCTTACGCCCATGAATCAGATTGGATTGCATGCTTTAATTGCTGCATGTCTGGCAGAGGCTAGCGCCTCCGCCATCTTCATGCAACACGCACCTGCGCTGCATATCTGGCAGAGGCTAGCGCCTCCGCCATCTCCTTGATGACGGCCTCCTGGTCCTGCGCGTTGACAATGGCCGAGGCGACAATCACGCCGTGCGTGCCCAGCTCAAGCGCAGCCCTGACGTCATTGCCGCATGACACGCCCGCGCCGCAGAGCGGCTTTGTCGGGGCTTGACCGCGGATGCGGTTCGTTTCTCCGCTGCCCTTCACAAGTTTGGCAAAATATGCGACGTCCTTGGGTTTCAGCAGCGATATGGACTTGCCGCTGCCTATGAGGTCGGCGTACTCAAGCGATAGGTAGTCAGGCGACACGCTCATTATCGCCTTCGCTTCCTCCACGCTGTTCACGCACACAACGCTTGTCAGCCCTGCCAGCCTGCATTTCGCGATGCTGCCGACCAGCGAGTTGAACTCCATCTTCTTTTCCGTGTGGTTGATTATGGCTCCGCGCGCGCCCGCCTCCCTGAGCATGTCAGCTGTTATGTGGCCTGTGTTGGCACCGAAGCCGGCAGGGTCAACATGCTGCGCGAAAACAGGTATTGAAACCGCGCTGGAAACCGCGTTTATGCTGGTGGCGTCCACGGCGACCGCTATCTCTGCCCCTGTCTCCAGCGCAACCTTGTCGGCTTTCTTGGCCAGCGCCACAGCCCTGGCTCCTGTGCTGTTCTGGTATGTCTTGAAGTTGATTAGTAACATATGCTTCACCTTGATTTTTGCGACATGCTTCATTCCAGATGTCCATACATTGGTTGCTGATGACCCTTGCCAAAGGCATCGCTCTTGTCGCCCATGCGCTGCCAGTGAATGGTATGGAACCCTTCCTGCTAACCCGGCTGGCTGGAGTTGAGCTTCTTCATTATCTCCGGCAGGGTCGTGTATTCCATCTCCTCTGCGCTCAGCCTGCCGGGCTCGAACGGGCCCATGGCCCGCATGTAGTCGGCGATTTCGTTGGCCTTCTGCCTTGCGCGGTCAAAGCTCGGGTCGTCAAACATGTCGACTGGAAGGCCGAGCATGCCGTTGTTCAACTGGAAGCCCAGGCAGGTGACGCGCGGCGGGCCGTCAAACCTCGTCGGGTTTGACTGCTTTTGTGATGTGGGCATGAAAGGCCCGTGGTGCGAACCGCGCATCCATCCCGCGACAAGATGGGCAAGCGAGAACGGCTCAAGTATCTCGCCTATGGCAGGGAAGCCTGACTGCGACCTGACTACAAGGGCGGGGTCGTCCTTGCCCACATACCTGCCTGCCATCATGCTGAGCCTTTCTATGG
>VGIZ01000105.1 GCA_016867675.1 Candidatus Aenigmatarchaeota archaeon
AATTCCTCGGGCTGTGCGATTCCATAAGGAAGCTGGGCATACGCACCAACGCCGACACGCCGGATGACGCAAGGAAGGCGAGGCAGTTCGGCGCAGAGGGCATAGGCCTTTTCAGGACAGAGCACATGTTCTACGGCAAGGGCTCTGATGAGCCGCTGTTCAGGCTGCGCAAGATGATTGTCTCAAAGACCGAGGAGGAGAGGCGCAAAGCCCTTGACGAACTGTTCCCCTATGTGAAGAGGGACATCAGGTCAACGCTTGAGGCAATGGACGGCATGCCTGTTGTCATACGCACGCTTGACCCGCCGCTGCACGAGTTCGTGCCGCGCGAAAGGGCGAAGCAGGAGCAGCTTGCAAAGGAGCTGGGCATCTCGCTCGAGGAGCTTGAGAAGCGCGCAGAGGGCTTGCACGAGTCCAACCCCATGATGGGCCACCGCGGCGTCCGCCTTGGCGTGACATACCCCGAGGTCAGCGAGATGCAGGTGCGCGCCGTATTCGAGGCTGCGGCAGAGCTGATAAAGGAGGGCAGGAAGCCTTACCCCGAGATAATGATTCCTGTCGTGTGCAATGTCAGCGAGCTGGACAACCAGCTTGCCATTGTCAAAAAGGTTTATGCGGAAGTCATCGCAAAGCACAAACTCAAGTCAATCAGATACATGTTCGGCACAATGATTGAGATACCCAGAGCCGCGCTGGTGGCGGGCAGGCTTGCGGAGGTCGCCGAGTTCTTTTCATACGGCACAAACGACCTGACGCAGATGGGCTTCGGGTTCTCGCGCGACGACATAGGCGCATTCGTGCCTGACTACATAAGGAAGGGCGTCCTAGCCGAGGACCCGTTCCAGAGCATTGACCAGGAGGGCATCGGCGAGCTGATAAGGATAGGCATAGAGCGCGGGCGGAAAGCCAGGCCCAATCTTGAGGTCGGCATCTGCGGCGAGCACGGCGGCGAGCCGCGCTCAATAGAATTCTGCCACAGGGTCGGCATGAACTATGTCAGCTGCTCGCCCTTCAGGGTTCCGGTTGCGAGGCTGGCTGCTGCGCAGGCGGCACTGAAGGAACAAAACAAGAAATGATTTTATTAATTCCCCCACCAAGAATCCGCCATGGCGGATCAGGAGCTTGTCAATTACATCAAGGGCGCGCTGGCTGCGGGGCGCGAGCAGGAAACGATAAGGCAGTCCCTGCTGAATGCGGGCTGGCCAGCCGGCGACGTTGATGACGCCTTCTTCTTCATCGGGCAGGACGGAGAATACGCGGTCAGCGACGAAGGCAGGCAGCAGCCGCCTGAGCGCCACAAGGCCAGCAGGCCGAAGGAGATACTGATAATAAGCGTGGCGCTGCTCGCGCTCGCGGCGGCCATATTTGCCCTGCATGTGGCGGGAATATTCTAATGAGCCCGAGGGGATTCGAACCCCCGACACCTCGATTTCTCTGACGCATCAGCGCCTTAAGAGTCGAGTGCTTTCAGCGCCGCTTGAGACGGCTCAGGCGACTCTACCAGGCTGAGCTACGGGCCCAATCACTGCGCAGTTATTTTGTTTCCGAAACTGCTTGCGTATCTTGTTTGATGCAGTAGGTTTATTTTTGTTACCTATATATACATTCCTTTGAATTATACAAGAATAGCAGGAGTTATATGGCAAAAGAAAGGACTGCGCTTGTCCCGGAACTGAACATAGGCATGGTAGGTCACGTGGACCACGGCAAGACCACGCTTACCTCCGTCCTCACGGGCAAGTGGACGGACACGCACTCGGAGGAGATAAAGCGAGGCATCACCATCAGGCTTGGCTACGCCGACTTCACCATTTACAAGTGCAGGAAGTGCGAAGCCGGCAGGTCTGCCGCGGAGCCGCTGAGACAGGGGTCTCAGGGCTCGCCGAAAGCAGAGCTTTCGGCTGAGGCGGCTAGTAGGAAGGATGAGGCGCTGTGCTACGGGACGTCGCCGAAGTGCCCGAAGTGCTTCGGCGACTGCGAGCCGACAAGGATGATTTCCATTGTTGACGCGCCGGGGCACGAGACGCTGATGACAACCGTGCTCTCGGGCACGTCCATCATGGACGGCGCGCTGCTTGTGATTGCTGCTGACGAGAAATGCCCGCAGCCGCAGACGCGCGAGCATCTCACGGCGCTGGAGCTGACTGGCATCAGGAACATCGTCATCGTGCAGAACAAGATTGACGCTGTCACAGAGGAGGAGGCGCTTGCCAACTACAGGCAGATAAAGGCCTTCGTGAAGGGCACGATTGCCGAGAACGCGCCTGTCATACCCGTCTCGGCGAACCAGCGCGTGAACATTGATGCGCTGCTGCTCGCGATTGAAAGGAACATACCGACGCCGAAGCGCGACCCGACGAAGGAGCCGAGGATGCTTGTCGCGCGCAGCTTTGACATCAACAGGCCTGGCACCGAGATAGCGAAGCTTTCTGGAGGGATTGTCGGCGGCTCGCTTGTGCAGGGCGTGCTTAAGGTCGGCGACGAGGTTGAGATAAGGCCTGGCGTGAAGCGCGCGGGCAAGGGCAGCTATGAGCCCATAAGGAGCAAGATACTCGGGCTGCAGGTGGCGTCCAGGAATGTCGGCGAGGCAAGTCCAGGCGGGCTGCTTGGGGTGCTGACAGGGCTTGACCCGAGCCTGACAAAATCAGACAGCCTTGGCGGGAATGTGCTCGGCCTGCCCGGCAAGCTGCCGCCGACGCTGAACGAGATAACCATGAAGGTTAGGCTTCTTGAGCGCGTGGTCGGCTCAAAGGAGGAGCTGAATGTCCAGCCCATAAAGACAGGCGAGCAGCTCATGCTGACCGTCGGCGTGGTGAGGACAATCGGCACAGCAGAACCTGCGAGGGGCGGGCTCACGAAGGTTGCGCTCCGCCTTCCTGTCTGCGCGAGCAGGGGCGACCGCGCAGCCATCTCCCGCCAGGTCATGGGA
>VGIZ01000106.1 GCA_016867675.1 Candidatus Aenigmatarchaeota archaeon
CACTATTAACAGGGCTGCAAGAAAAACAGCCAGAAACATGAGCTGCTGGTTGCCTATGGTAACTTCTAGCTTCATGACTATAGTTGTCCTCAACGGAATATAAACCTTTAATTTCAATCTTTCCTATGAAGCTGGCTGCCATGGCGGATGTTGGGATTGGGTAATGCTGCTTGAACTGCAATCCCGACAGACATGATAGATGTCAAGCGATGGTGAATCTATGCGGCTAGCTATCATGAGTGATGCTGAGCTTGGGTTGTATTGATGCCATCAGCCGCCTTTTTTCAGAAGCCATTTCCAGACGGGAATTACTTTTATCCTCTTGCCTTTTGCCAGTATCTCATCATGCTGGTCTAGCGTCAGTATGACGCCCCTTTTTATCTTGAATTTTTCAAGGGCGGCGGCAAGCCCGCCAACCTCCCTGGACATGTTCTTCTCGTTCAGCTTATAGCACACCTGGATCGCTTCAAGAGGCCCTCTGCTTTTCACTATGAAGTCGCATTCCTTGCCGGAATCTGAAACGTGGTAAAAGACATTCCTGTTTTCTATGTCACCTTGCCGGCGGAAAAGCTCTATGAACACTATGTTTTCAAGGATTCTTCCGTAGTCTTCAGACTCCTTTGAAAGGAAGTGTATATAGGAAGCATCAAACAGGTAGACTTTTGACTTGGATATTTCTCTTTTCCTGTGGGATTTATGATACTGCTTCACGTAACCAACGAGGAAGACATCTTCCAAGGCCCTTATTATTTTGTACACATCCTCCAAGCTATAGCCTATTTTGTTTGACTTCAGGTATTCCTCAAACTTTGTTATGGAAAATGTATTCCCGAACAGGTTCATGAAATAATTCATGGTGACCTCAACGAGGTCTATGTTCCTGATATTCAGCCTGTCAACAATATCCTTATACAGCACGGAGTCCCTGTAATTGTTGATTATCCTGTTTTTCAGTTCCATTGAGCCGGAAAGCGCGATTTCAGGGAACCCGCCCTCTCTCATGAAGAGGTTGAACTGTCTTTTCACATCAAAAACCTTGTCGCTGTATTCCAGATTTCCTTCAATCTCTATGCCTTTTGCTTTCAGGTACTCCCGGAACGAGAAAGGCAGCATGAGATAGCTTATCGCTTTCCCTCTCAGGGACGTGGCTATTTCCTTGCTTAGAAGCCTGGAGTTTGAGCCAGTGATATAAACTCTGTAATGCCCGTTCAGCAAGGACACTATGAAGTTTTCCCACCCGATTACATTCTGTATCTCATCCAGATAGAAAACGAACTTCTTCGTCCCAAACATTTCCTTGGAGCATTCTAGTATCTCATTCAGGTTGTCTTTTTTTATGCCGCTGATCAGGGCGTCTTCAAAATTTATTATGACAGGAGCGTCTTCCTTTTTGGCCATGTTGTATAAAAAATATGATTTTCCAGCCCTTCTGGGGCCGACTACCACCACAGCCTTGTCTAGCTTCATCTCCGGGATTTTCAACTCCCTTTCCTGGATATTCTCCGGAAGGCTTTCCCTATATTTTATAATCGTTTTCTTTATCTCCTCTTTCATGCATTCCTTTAGGCAGAGCAGCTATATAAAGATTACTCTTTTCCGTATAAAATCAGTGCATTTTCCTACTATTTTATGTAATTATATTGGAAACGGGAATTGGCGGTCATGAAACCCTGCACAACAGATGCAACCGAATATAAAGCATGGCTACAAAGCCATTCTCATGAAGATGGCTGTCATGTCAGATTTCCACTTCGGCTACGGCGCGGGCACCGAGCTGGAGGCCGATGCCTTTGAGGCCGTGGAGCAGGCGCTTGAGCTGAGCGCGGGCTGCGACCTTATCCTGATGCCTGGCGACCTGTTTGACACGCGCGTGCCAAGCACGGAGACGCTGGCGAAGGCCATGCAGCTGCTCATAAAGCCTTCGCTGTCATCCAACGGCGCGAGGTTTGTCAGGTTTGTTGGAGGTAAGGATGGAAGCGACGTGTCGCCGAGAAGCCTGTCCGGAATACCGATTGTGACCATCCACGGCACCCATGAGCGCAGGACAAAGGAGCTGATGAATCCTGTCCAGGCGCTTGAGAAGGCGGGCTTCGCCATACACCTGCACTGCAACGGCGTCGTCTTCGAGAAAAACGATGACAAGGTAGCGATATTCGGCCTGTCAGGCGTGCCTGACCCGTATGCGGGTAAGGATCTGAAGGAATGGAGCCCGAAGCCCGAGCCAGGCTGTTATAACATTTTTATGCTGCACCAGAACATCAGGGAGTTCATGCCCAGCCAGGTGGAGCACGCCATCCCGACTGATGAGCTTCCAAACGGCTTTGACCTCTATGTGTGCGGCCACATCCACGAGGCGCGGAAGGAGAAGAAGGGCGGGAAGCCGTTCCTGCTCCCCGGCTCGCTGATACCCACGCAGCTTGACAAGGCCTCTGAAAAGCCGCGCGGATTCTTCGTCGTGGACACGAAGAATGGCTCCATTGATTTCATGGAGCTGGAGAAGCAGCGCAGGGTCTTTGTCATCGAGGAAACGGGGAGGGACGGGATAATCAGCGCTGCGGAGAAGGCGCTGTCTGAAAGGCATGCGAAGAAGCCGCTGATAAGGGTGAAGCTGCCTGCCGACGCCGACGGCAACCTTGCCAAGGAGCTGAGGCTGAAATACGAAGGCAGAGCCATCCTTTCGATAAGGCAGGAAGCCGCAGAGGACGAAGCCGCTGAGAAGGCGAAGACGCTGGAGGAGCATGTGCTCTCGGTGCAGGAGATGGGCAGGAAGCTGCTGGCTGGCAACCTCAGGGACGCGAAGCTTGACCCGAACCTGTATGAGTCCCTCTTTGAACTCATAGTTGAGGGCAGGCTTCAGGAGGCGGAGGCGCTGGTTCTAGGTAAAGAGGA
>VGIZ01000107.1 GCA_016867675.1 Candidatus Aenigmatarchaeota archaeon
CAAGGCATACTGCCCTGAGAATGTCGCGAAGGACAACCCCATACTGGAATACTGCAGGTATATCATCTTTGAGAAGCAGAAATCATTGGAGATAGAAAGGCCCGCAAAGTTCGGCGGCAGCATTTCCTTCGGGTCATACGCCGAGCTGGAGAAGGCGTTCGTGAATGGGAAACTCCATCCCATGGACCTGAAGAACGCGGCAGCCGAGGGCATAAACAGCATGCTGGAGCCGGTGCGCAAGCATTTCGCAAAGGGGCAGGCCGCAAGGCTGCTGGAGCAGGTAAAATCCTTTGAAGTTACAAGGTAGGGATTCAACCATATTTATTCCTGCTGCCACATAATCTTCTCAAACAACGTGATTAAATGCCAGTAACCCTTATCCCGCCAGGCAGGCCCGTCAGCCTCGGGCAGGAGTTCAGCCTGAAGCCCAACGACCTTGCGCGCATAGGCGAGGAGTTCTTCATAACCAACGGCGGCGCGGTCAGGAAGGTCTGCAGGGACGGGAGGGATGAGACCATAGCCAGGCTTGCGCTGAGGGTCAGGGGCGCGATGAGGAACGCCAGCGACAGCGTGAGCACGCACCCGGGCGCGACGCTCGCATGGAACGGCTTCAGGGTCACGGTCGTCTCGGTAAGGCCCGACAACGAGATGGTGCTCAGGATAACGAGGGCCTGAACCCTTTTGCGGTTAATTTGGAATGAAAAGCGTCGCACTGACAATCTCGGTTGTCAGGCGTGTCATGATACCGAAGTATCATAGACATCACGGAAAACGGCCTGAGCGTTAGCCTCCGAAGGCCAGCTTGATGCCCAGCATGAAGCCTATGCCGACAAGGAAGAAACCGAAATAAAGCATGGACCTTGCCATCCTCTTCTCCTTGTGAAGCTCAGGTATGAGGTCGCTGGCCGCTATGTAGACGAACCCCCCTGCCGCGAACGGAAGGAGAAGCTCCGCAAACCCGGCCGCGCCCGAGAGCATGAAGCCCGCAGCCCCACCGGCAACAGCCGTCATCTGCGAAAGCAGGTTGAAGCACAACGCCTTCTTTCTCGAGAAGCCGCCGTAGACCATCACACCGAAGTCGCCGAGCTCCTGCGGCAGCTCGTGGCCGATTATCAGCAGCGTCGTGACTATGCCGAAGGGTATGCCGACCAGGAAGCTGGCGGCTATGACCAGGCCGTCTATGAAGTTGTGTATGCCGTCGCCGAAGAGTATCAGGTATGTGAAGGCGTGCACGTCGCAATGCCCCTCATGGCAGTGGTGCCAGTGCAAAAACTTCTCTATCAGGAAGAATATGACAAAGCCGGCAAGCAGGTAACTGAACGCGGCTGAGGCCTCCATTGCCTCGATGGCCTCGGGCATGAGATGCAGGAACGCCCCTCCGAGCAGTGCGCCTGTCGAGAACGCAACAAGGACCATGAGAAGCTTGCCGAGCACGTCCTTCTTCAGGAGGAGCGTCGCCGCGCCGACCAGCGCAATGAGCCCGTCCAGTATCGTGGCCGCGAGAATCCAGAGCAGCGTTTCAAGAGCCATGAACCTTATTGCGCTCTGGCAATAAATAAGCTGTCCGGCTTTTCCTGTACACCGCTTTTATAAGCAGCCGATGCATATTCTTCTCAGTGACCGGTGATGTCCTCAAACTGGATACAGCCGTGAAAGAAGGCATGAACTCCTTTAGTCACAGCTGCCTCTGGCCCGGTTAAAATCGGTATTCTGGGCGGGATTGGCCCCGAATCAACAAACAATTTCTACGGCAGGCTTGTCTGCATGCTCCAGAAGAGGGGCATAAGCAGGAACACGGATTTCCCCCAGATTGTAATAAACAGCATACCCGCCCCGGAGCTTATCCATAACAGGATTTCCGCGGAGGAACTTGAGCCATACACAAGAGGGCTTAAGGAGCTTGACTCATTTGGCGTGGATTTCATCGTCATGGTCTGCAACACCATACACCTGTTCCGCAACGAAATGCAAAAACAAGTCAAAGCGGATATTCTTGACCTGAGAAAAGGCATCGAACTGGAGCTTGAAAGGAGGTGCATAAAATCCGCGGTCGTGCTCGGTACTCCGGCCACCATCAAAGGAGGATTGTACAAATCCGAAGGTGTCAGATTGCTGGATGTCAGCGAAGCGGATATAACTTCTCTCTCGGGTGCGATATTCAACTTCAACCGCGGTTTTGAAAAGGAAGAGCAGGTGGGAGTGGTGCTCGGCGTTGCCGAGAAGTATCTGAGCGGCGGGGCGGAAGCGGTGATACTGGGCTGCACGGAGTTGTCTGCCATGATGAAAGACAAAGAGCTGCCCAAGATAGACACCATAGCGCTGCTTGTGGATATGGTAATGGAGATGCTTGAAGGAGGCGGTGTATATGGATAATCTCTGGCTCAGTTCTCGCCAAAGTCGCCAATGAAAGGCTGACGAAAAAGCAGAAGCTCATTCTCAACAGGCTGCTGACAGAAACCGGCACAAGCACCGCCCTGGCCAGAACCCTTTCCCGTGAGCTCTCCTGCTCCCGCTCCTGCATCTTCACCAACCTGAACCAGCTCAAGCGCTGCGGGCTTGTTGAGGGGGAGAACGGCAGCCCGCTCTCGCTCACGGAAGCTGGCAGGATGGTTTCTGAATGCATATGAGGTGGCAATATGAAATACGAACCCGATGAGTCCGAATCGCTCTGGCTTCGGCAGGGTGCCGAGAAGCCTTGGTGAAGCAAAATATGAGATTTACGTGGTGGAAGGGGGAACGGAAAGGATAAGGAAGGTGTTCAGGACTGACATAAGGGAATTCATACCCATACTGCGCGCTGAAGCGGCGAAGCATTTGGCCGCGCTTGAAAAAGAGAACGGCAGGAGCTATTATATATCCGCGCCTGAAGAATAGATATT
>VGIZ01000108.1 GCA_016867675.1 Candidatus Aenigmatarchaeota archaeon
GAAGCGCTTGGCTACAGAGCGAGATATGCCTATGATATCATAAACAAGAATGTCGGCATACCCGTATCGAAGTTCATGAAGCTGGTCGAGCTCTCCGGTGTTGGAGTTGATCCAAGTGCCATAAAGATATACTCAAAGCGCAAGTCGATACCTGCCCTGTTCCCTGTGACCAAGGAGTTTAGCGAGATTCTGGGCCTGTTTATAGCAGAGGGCTCTTATAACCACAAGGACACAACAAAGGAAGTTTTCAGGATGAGCCTGCATGAGCGGGAGGCGGATTACTTCAGGGAACTATGCGAAAATGTGTTCGGGAAGGTCTGCATTTACAGAAAGGCGGGAACTCGGGGAGCCGATATCTATGTCTCCTCGCGCGTTGCGAGCATATTCCTGAGGAAGATGCTGGGCATCGGAGACGGCGCCTTGGAAAAAAGAATTCCTGAAGTAGTCTTCGGCTTCAGCAGGGATAATATCTTTGCATTCCTGAAAGGATGCTTTAGCGGCGATGGCACAGTATATTTCAATCAGCACGGTGTGCCGACCGTTGAGTTTAGCACACGCAGTGACAGCCTCGCGGATGGAATAATGTATCTGCTGTTAAGCTCTGGTATTGTGGCCAAATTATACAGGGTAAAGCAGAAGGACGGGGTGACCAACAGGGTCTGCTTTACCGGAGCGCATAATATAAAGAAGTTTGAGGGTATAGGGTTCGCAGATGCGTCAAAGAACGCCATGATGGCTGGATACCTTTCCGCGACAAAGTTTGAAAGGAACAACCAGGCTGTCGCAATAGCAAGGTCTTCATCTGGCATCAGCGAGTTGCGCGAGGACTCTGCAGCAGTCGAGATCGAACTTGACGTCAATGCATTGCTGAAAGCCGACATTTACTGGGATGTCGTTGAGGATATAACGGAACTTGACAGGCATGACAAATACGTGTATGATATTTCCGTGAGCCCGCGCCAGAATTTCGTTGGTGGGTTTGGCGGCGTATTTGCGCACAACTCTGAGGAGAATCTCAGGAAGATCTTTGAGGACGCCGAGAAGGAGGCGCCTTCCATCATCTTCATAGACGAGATTGACTCCATTGCACCCAAGCGCGAGGAAGTGACAGGCGAGGTGGAGAGGCGCGTGGTGTCAACACTGCTCACGCAGATGGACGGGCTGAAGAGCAGGGGCAAGGTCATTGTCATAGCGGCGACCAACAGGGAGAACTCCATTGACCCTGCGCTGCGCAGGCCCGGCAGGTTTGACCGCGAGGTGGAGATAGGCGTGCCTGACCAGAAGGGACGGAAGGAGATACTGCAGATACACACAAGGAACATGCCTCTGACAAAGGACGTTGACCTCAACTGGCTTTCCTCAATAACCTACGGCTTCGTGGGCGCTGACCTTGAGGCGCTGGCAAAGGAGGCCGCGATGAGCGCGCTGCGCAGGAACCTTCCCGGCATAAGCTGGAAGAAGAATGAGGAGATTCCCGCCGACGTCATAGAGAAGCTCAAGGTTGAGAAGCAGGACTTTGAGAACGCGCTCAAGATGGTGGAGCCCAGCGCCATGAGGGAGGTGCTGATTGAGATTCCAAACGTCACATGGAATGATGTGGGCGGGCTTGAAGACGTGAAGGGGCTGCTGAAGGAGGTTGTTGAGTGGCCGCTGAAGAACCCTGACGCGTTCAGGCGCGTGGGCATAAGGCCTCCGACAGGCGTCCTCCTCTACGGCCCGCCTGGCACAGGCAAGACCATGCTCGCGAAGGCTGTTGCGCACGAGGCGGGCGCAAACTTCATCTCAATCAAGGGCCCTGAAATCCTTTCGAAATGGGTCGGCGAGAGTGAGAAGCACATCCGCGACATCTTCCGCAGGGCGAAGCAGGTCGCGCCCGCGATAATATTCTTTGACGAGATTGACTCGGTCGCGCCGAGGAGGGGCAGGGTCAATGACAGCACCCACGTCACGGAGAACGTTGTCTCGTCCATACTCACCGAGATGTCAGGGCTTGAGGAGCTGCACAATGTGGTTGTGCTGGCAGCCACAAATAGGCCTGACATCATTGACTCGGCGCTGCTCAGGCCAGGCCGATTTGACCGCCAGATAATCGTGCCCGCGCCTGACGAGAAGACGAGGCTGGAGATATTCAAGATTCACGCGGGAAAGATGCCTTTTGTTGACAGGGAAAAGTTCTTCGAGGGCAGGGGTAAGCTTAGCGACAAGGAGCGAGAGAAGATGGAGTCAGAATACAGGAAGGAGAACGAAAAATCTATGCTGAAGGTGGTGACACCATTGGCGAAGGAGACGGACGGCTACAGCGGCGCGGACATTGAGGCGCTTGTGCGCGAGGCAGGGCTGAACGCGCTGCGCAAGGACATGAAGGCCAAGGAAGTGACCGCGAAGAACTTCGCGGACGCGATGAAGAAGGTGAAGCCCAGCATCAACCCCAAGGTTCTGGAGTTCTACCGCCGCGCCGAGGAGCGGCTCAAGACCACGGTGAAGGAGAGCAAGCCCAAGGAAGACGAGCTGGTGTATGTGGGATAACTATTCTGCGGTGATGCACCTTAACCGAGAGGGCAGTCTCTCAAAACCAAAATCCATAGGCAAACAAGGCCTGCAATCCCCTTATAAGATTTCTGCACAAGAATAGTCCATAGTCGTCCATAGCCACGGACAATCATACCCATAGTCTTTCATGCTCTTGAGTTCAAACAAACATTCCGCATGACAGACCGCAAAGGCGGCTGCCGGCACAGGACGTTCCTGCGCCCCTGAACGGAAAAACAAGCACAGACCTGTTTCTGAAGGAGATAGCCATGGCACTCTGGGAACAAATTTTCAAACCGCGCTCCAGACAGACGCCCGCAGCGCAGACGCCCGCGG
>VGIZ01000109.1 GCA_016867675.1 Candidatus Aenigmatarchaeota archaeon
TATCATCAAGCAGCCCGCTTATCTCGTCATTGAGCTGCATGTTCAGCAGGTTTGACAGCGTTTCCGAGTATGCCGCCCCCCTTTCATACAGGTCAAAGCACGGCGTTTCAACATCCTGATAGATGCCGGAATCCTTTTTTAACGTTATCTTCTCCATGATGTTTTGCTCCTTCGCCTCGCCTTTCAGCTGAAGGAAGCCCTCGCCAACCTTCGCAACTTCCACATATCTTGTTATTGAGAGCGGGGCGCCGGCTGTTGCCGCAACCGACATCTTGCTGGCGTCATGGGATGTTATTCTGGCTTCGCTGTAAGCCGGCAGGCTTACGGAATATGCGCCCATGAACGTATAGCCGCCTGACGTGTAGTTGTTCATGCCCGCTGCTATGGACTTCCCGAGCTCCTCCGCAAACCCGTTTTCAGGGATGGTGAAATAATATTCCGCACCCCCGACATCCTTCTTCGCCGAATCAGGCGCGACGGCATCCGGCCACCCGCCGTTCTTCAGGTTGTCATAACACGCCTGATAGACTGCATAACGCTCGGCGGTCTTCATGTATTCCTTTGCTGCTATCAGGGAATTCTGGAGCGCATACATGTCCTCCTGATATCTTTTCACGCTG
Source organism: Candidatus Aenigmatarchaeota archaeon (assembly GCA_016867675.1). Lineage (GTDB taxonomy): Archaea > Aenigmatarchaeota > Aenigmatarchaeia > QMZP01 > QMZP01 > VGIZ01. Next base: position 621 of record VGIZ01000109.1, read on the forward strand.
ACCCTCACCCCGCTCATGGTTATGGCGCTCACATAGTAGAGCTCGTATATTCCCACCAGTATGAGCATCAGCAGCATTATCCCGTTTGCCACAGCCTTCCTTTTCATATCAGCCTCGCGTTTGCCTTCAGCCTTTCCTTCAGCGCCCCAGGCAGCGGAATTTCTGCCGTCTGCAGGGGGTCCTTTTTGTCCTTGCATGCGCCTATGGTATGCAGCGGGCTGTCAGGGTCAGAGCCTGTATAGACTGTTGCGCAGCTCTTTCCCATGAATTCCAGCGATTTTATCATATCGCCCTTTACAGCATCAATATTGCTGCCCTCGGCCATCTGGCTGCCCAGCGATTCCATGAAATAGCCGCCCTCCTTTGCCAGCAGGAAGCTTTTCATCTCGCCGCCCCTTTCGTTCGCCTTCATGGCGAAGAAGAACACGTTCTCGGTCCCGCTGGCCAAGAAGACGATGAATATGTAAAGCACGACATTGGCCATGAGGAACAGCATGACCACTATCCCTATGAAGAACAGGTCGCCTATACCCTTTCTCATGCCTTCACCTTCATAGTCAGCCTGCCTATTATGATGCCTTCACCCTTCGCGATGTTGACGAACATACTCTGCGCCTCCTCCTCGGTTGCAGGCGGGGCATAGCTGCCGAAGTCCCACACGTTCCCTGCGCCGCCGTCAACCCTTGCAGACGCCGCCTTGGAGCACACCCCGCAGATTTCGCATGGAGGCCTGCCCCTGTTGGCATCCATGAAGTTTGGGTCCAGATAATCGCCGCCGTTCTTCAGGCAGAACTCCAGCCTGTGCAGCGCCGACCTCTCCATCATCTTGCTCTCGTCCTCTATGTGCACCTGCGTTGAGCCGGCGAATGCAGCGTTTGTTATGAGCAGGGCTGCAATAAACAGAGAAAACATCATTAACGCTCCAACCGCCACATGCAAAGGCTCTATTTCGCTCATTCCGCTACACGACCTTCTTTATTTCAACCGGCTTGTTTTCCGTTTTCGTTATGACCATCCTCTTCACATTGGTGCCGGAGAAATCCTTCACCCTACCCATTACGTCGATTTTGCCCATCTTTTCGCTTGAATAGCTGTCATGCCAGACCTTTATCTCGCAGGATGTCTGCGTCGCGCATTTTATGCTTATATCCCATTCGGTTTCGAGCGTCTTCTCTATCTCGCCTGATTCGGAGTAGGAAAGCGCGTTTATCTCGGACGCCAGCATCTTCGCGGTCACATATGCCTGCTGGTTGCCGTAGACGCTCAGGCTCGGCTCAGCCACCTTGGGCAGCAGCAGGGTCAGTGCCATGATTCCCGCAAGAAAACCAAAAACCGCAAGGGGCACGAGGTTGGAACCTGCTTTCATGGTATCAGCCCCCCTTGTCAAGATTCCTTATCTCTTTCAGCTGCCCGTCAACCCATGTGCTGACTTTCTCCTCGTCGCACGCGCCCTTCATTCCCCTTGCATAATAGTTTTTGCTCCCCTTGAAGAGCAGGATGCAGTACTTTCCTTTGTATGGTTCATACTTTTTGGTTCCGGTTTTAAGGTTGTTATATTCTTCATTTGAAAGTTCCGGGAACATCTCAAAACCCCTGTCAAAAGGCATCCCGAGCGAGTAGCACTTGCCGCCGCCCTTGACCCTGGCCTCAACCCATCCGAAGTACCGCTTGGCCAGGTCTCTCGCCCCTTCCCCACCCCACGCGCCTGTAATTGCGCCCAGGAGCTGGAGCACGGGTATCCTTCTTACAGTGCTGCCGATGGTTACAGGTATTGAGACCTTTGAAAGGGCAGGGACTTTCCCCGTTGTCCATGCCCCGACCAGCGCCCCGCCGACTATCCAAACCATCGGCCCGCCCAGCTGGGGCAGCTCCCCGAACCACGGGACAGCCAGTATGAAACCCTCCTTGTCATCATCACATTCCTCGAACATCAGCTCCCTTACCGGAATGTCCGCCCCCTCGCGCAACTCTTTGAACTTTTGCTGGAGGGAGTCTGCTATTGTCCGCAGGTCATTCATCTCTCCCTTGTTCACAAAATAGAGCCCGGTTATGCAGGTGCCGAACTCTATCGTCACGTTCCTATAGCCGTATTCGTATATGCCTGTCACAAGCTTGCCTGTGTTGCTCGCGAAGTCTGCCCAGCAGGTATCAAAGACGCTGTACTCCAGCCAAGGCCAGATGACGAACCATATCATCACTATTACCACGAGAAG
>VGIZ01000110.1 GCA_016867675.1 Candidatus Aenigmatarchaeota archaeon
GGCGCTGAAGAAGGACAGGCGCATCCATGAGAAATACGTTGTTTTTGCCGACCTGCGGAACAGCGGCCTCGTCGCCAAGACGGGCTTCAAGTTCGGCTGCGATTTCAGGGTGTATCAAAGAGGCGTATCTGTTAAGAGGGGGCCGAAGGAGGCGTCCGAGCACACAAAGTGGATAGTCTTCGCCGTTCCCGAGGACTACCGCTGCTCATTCACCGAGCTGTCGCGGGCCGTGAGGCTTGCGCATTCCATCCGCGCGCGCATGCTGTGGGCTCTGGTTGACAACGAGGCCAATGTGACCTATTACGAAGCCGTCAGGATGAAGCCGTGAGATGTGCTGCGTATGGCTAATTTCGTCGGTGTGATAATAGACGAGAGCCTTGAAAACAAGGATATTCTGAAGAAAGTGAAGATACTCAAGACAAAAACAGAAGAGGTCACAGGGAAACATAAAACACCCTGGATAAGGCACTGGACTTTGCATACCATTGAGATTCCTGAACACCGAGCCGGGGATATTGCAAAGGAGCTGAGCAGCAAACTGGATTCAAAACACGCATGGTATGCAGACTTCAAGAATGACAGCACACACTTCATAATATTCCGCAGCAAGATATTCAAGGTGAACAGAGCAGAGAAAGAACAATATTTGGATGCTGTAAAATATGGCGTCTCATTGGGCATACCTGACTACCAACTTGACTTCTTCCCTGGTATTGAGGAATGGAAGAGGCGAAAGTGCCGCAGAACCTTTAAATAAACACCTGTTGAAACACTATGAGTGATAATCATGGGCCGCATAAAGTCAACGGCAATCAGGACGCTGGGCGAGGACGTGCTCAAGCAGCACCCCGGGAAGTTCGGCAAAGACTTTGAGAAGAACAAGAAGGCGCTGGCCGCGCTGAAGAAGATAAAGTCCAAGCGCACGAGGAACAAGCTCGCGGGCTTCATAACAAGGAAGATGACAGGCGCGAAGCCCGAGGAATAGGCAAATCAGGCGGCGGTTTAGGGAGGCGGTTATGGCACGCAAAGCTTCTGACATTAAGGTTTCTCTGACAGGCATGGGAGACGAGACAGGTTTCACAAAAGAGGTTGTGGCGAAGGACATTGAGAGGAGCGTCGGCCTGTTCTCGAGGATAAGCCGCATAAACCTAGTGAACATAGACGTGAAACGCCATGACAAGGGCGGCCGGGTGAAGTATTCTGTCCGCATAGAGGCGTCTGGTGACGGAGCCCACCACGCTGACGCCCATGAATGGAGCCTGGAAAAGGCGATGCAGGAAGCCTTGGACAGGCTGGGCAAGGAGCTGCTGAAAAGGAAGGAAAGAAAAAGGAGCTTATAAGCGTTGCTTTCAATATCTTTTCTGCGGTTCGGTGAACTTATGGCAAAGGGTGACAGCGCGCTTTCCACGCTGGGATACATCGTGCTCGGCATAATCATAGCCTACGCCATAAACCTCGGCCTGTCAGTCGCGCTGAACACCAGCATGCCTGTCGTGGCTGTGGAGTCCAACTCCATGGTGCCGACGTTCTCGCGCGGCGACATACTATTCCTCGTCGGAAAGAACACATCCGAGCTGAAAGTCTGGGACATAATCGTCTATTCGCCCGAAGGCCAGTCCGTTCCAATAGTGCACAGGATAATCGCGATGAACCCCGACGGGACGTTCCAGACAAAAGGCGACGCGAACGCGGGCCAGCTTGCGTTTGAGAAGCGGGTCGAGCCCGCGGAGATACGCGGCGTTGTCATATTCATCATTCCGTTTGTGGGATGGATAAAGATAGCGGTCACAAGCTTTGTGATACCGAACCTCCTTTGGATAATTGTCGCGCTTGCAGTTGCGTTTGCGGCATTGCAGACGTTCAGATATTTAAAGAGGTCGGACAAGATATAGTAACTTGTTTTAGGGATGGCTATGGATTTCTGCGACAAATGCGGCACCATCATGGTCGCCAAGGAGGAGAAGGGCAAGGTCATCCTCATCTGCAGGAAGTGCGGCCACAAGTCAAAGGAGTACAAGCCGCTCGAGATATCGGAGACCGTCAAGAAGAAGCCGCTGGATTCCGAGGTCATTATTATAGAGAAAAAGGAGGACATGCTGCCGAAGACCAAGGCGGTATGCCCCAGCTGCGGCAACAAAGAGGCATTCTGGTGGATACAGCAGACAAGGTCAGCCGACGAGGCGCCGACGCTTTTCCTGCGATGCACGAAATGCAAGCACTCATGGAGAGAATATGGCTGATTTTTATGTATATTTTGGGCATATCACAGGGACATGACGCATCTGCGTGCCTCGTAAAGGACGGCAAAGTTCTGGCTGCGGCAGAGGAGGAACGATTCAACCGCATAAAACATTCTGTCGGTTTCAGCACACCGGTGCTTGCCACAGACTTTTGCCTGAAATATGCGGGCATAACAAGAGATGATGTCGATTACGTTGCCATTGACATGCAGGATCCCTATAAGATGTATTCTTCCCAGCTTGCCAAGTTGCTCAGACCGAGATACATAATCAGCGGCTATACAGCTTCTGGCATCCTCAGACTGCTGTTCAACCTGCACAGGTGGAAGATAGAGAACAACCCCTTCAAGCTGGATGACATAGGCATACCTGCAAAAAAATTCAGATATATAAGACATCATGATGCGCATGCAGCAAGTGCGTTCAGATGCTCGGGTTTTAGGGACGCAGATGTTCTTGTAATTGACGGCGTTGGCGAAACCGACGCGACGAGCTTCTACAAGGCATCCGGCGATGAAATAACCCCGACAAAAAGGATATCTATACCTGACAGCCTAGGACTCTGGTATGGTGCGG
>VGIZ01000111.1 GCA_016867675.1 Candidatus Aenigmatarchaeota archaeon
AAGCTGGCGTCCGACAAGGTGAAGGAAGGCAAGGGCAGGATGGCTTCGCTCTACATTGATTCGCTGAAGAAGAACCTGGAGGCGCTGGAGAAGGGCGGCAGGAGGAAGTGACGCTTGTATTCCCATCAGCGGAGAAAACAACGACAGGGTTCGGGAATTACTGCGGAACAACCCATTATATGGGTTAGTTGTTCCGCAGCATGCGAAATGCACCGAGTTGCTATGTAACTCAGGCGCATGCGAGCGAAAGCCCGCAAACGCAGGGAAATCATAATCGGTGTTATGTTCATGGACGTCATCCATTCCTTGTTTCACTGGTGTCCAATCCAATGGATGATATCAGACATGTCGCATGGATGCATGCTGATATGGCTGCAAAATGCAGCTTATAGCAAACCGCAATAATTTCCAAACTTTTCATATCTCAAAGCAATGTTCAGATATTTTTGAGATACGCTATTGGAGCCAATGATTTTTGCAATAGAAGTGACGCACCGATTGAAGCAGAAGGTCTTGCAACATGGCTGAATTGGTATATGATAAAGCCAAGGCATTATCAGCGACAAAGGCGCCGAGATGCAACCGGCATGTGCGAGCGGAGCCCTGTCTGCGGGCGAATCCCCGGCCGTCGCGCTTCTTAAGCCGCCGTGCGCAATATCACAGCATGAAGCGGACGCCTTCCTTCGCAGCTGCTGTCCATTATTTCTACTTCGCGCTCAGCGTGCTCTGCCTGACCGCGGGCATAATATTCCTCGGCGATTTCGCCCTGTTTTCCTGCGAGCTCATAGCGTTCAGCCTCATATACTCAGGCGTGAGCGTATCCGCCGCCTACTTCATCCAGCGCTCAGGGGACAGCGCGCCCGGCAAAGGCTGCGTGCTGCGCTACATCCTGCTGGCTTCGCTTTCGTTCGCATTTACGCTGGCAGTGATATTCACGTCCCCATACGTGGAGATTGCCGCGCAGGGCTTCCTGTTCGCGGGCAACTACTTCATCTTCATCCTGCTGATATGGCTGCCCTTGGCAAGGATACCCGCTGTCCGCGAAACAATTTCCCGATTGTCAATCAGCATGGAGGGGGCGAAGAAGCTGGCAGGCGAGCACTCGGCCATGTTCAGGGCGGGCGGGTACGCCATAGGCAGCGACCCTGCCATTGACGCGCTGCTCCGCGACATATGGCTGCACAGGGATGAGCCGCTCCCCTATGTGCGCGGGCTTGAGGCAGCGTTCTGCAGGAAGCTCATAAGGGAGAGCGAGGCCAGGCTGAAGAGGCTGGAGGCCGAGCCCGCGCCAACGCCTGACCAGAAGAGGCTCGCCTCAATGACAAGGGGCAGGCTCGCCGGCTACAGGGAGAGGCTGAGGCAGCTCCAGCGCCAGGGCTGAGCCGACGGGAAGGTTCGCAGCCCGCTTATGCCCGGGCAGAAGCATGAGCATCCGCGCAAAAATGATTGGGCTTGAGCCAAGGGAACAGGAAGGACACATGTTTTCTACAGCGCCCCCTGATGGCAAGTGTCAATGCATAGCGATGGCAACATTGACACTTGCCATATAGGCAACCTGAAAGTAGCCGTTTTGGCTACCATGAGGGAAGGTTTATAAGAGAAACCCGCCAATCCTTAAGCATGGGCCGTGATGAAGGGCAACAATCAGAAGGGCAGCCGAGGAAGGAATCAGCGCTCAAGGAAGCCGAGAGGAAGGCGATTTCTGAAATGATGTCCGTCCTGGGCAGGGGGGCAAGGATGATGCGCCCGCCGCACGACAGGCGCAGGGTTTCTGACCACGGCAGATACGTTCCTTCGGCGCCGCCTGCTCCAGCGGGCGCCCATGACGACATAGTGGAGAGGTTCAACATAGCCGACCTGGGCGAGAATGTGCCCGAGGACATAAGGCGCAGCCGCGGCGCGGGCGCATGCATGCCCGCAGGCAGGGGCGCCGAATGGGTGACCATAAGCATAGAAAAGCTTGAGGCGCAGTTCCAGCTCCTGAAGGAGCTCAAGGCGACGACAGACGAGAGGATTTCCAAGCTCGGCGAGGAGATGGGCGAGCTGAGGATGCTCACGCTTGAGAAGGAGAGGAGACTCGGCGACATTGAGAAGGGCTTCGGCGAGCTCAAGGAGACCATGGAGCAGCTCAGGCCCGCAAGGTTCACCAAAAGCCTTGAGGACAAGGAGCGCGAGATTTCATCCAGCGCCGCGCGGATTGAGAAGCTGGAGATGGATTCCCGCGGGCTCAAGTCCAGGCTGTCCGACCTGGGCGACATGCTCGGCAAGATAAGGGACATAGAAAACATAATCAGGCTGAGCAAGGAGATTGAAAAGAAGCTGGCAGCGGTCACGGAATCCAAGAACAGCGTGGAAAGGCTGTCCAACAAGATAGAAAGCATCTACATCGAGCTGAACAGGAGGATGGAAAGCGAGACGAGGCATGACATGGACATAGAAAAGATGAAGGACATCTCCAAGGACATGACCAAGGAGATTGATTCCATCGGCGTGAGGCTGACCGACCTTGTGAAGGCGGAGGATTTTGAAAGCAGGCTGAAGGACATTGAAAGCAAGACAGCGGAGAAGCCGGAGCTGAGGAGGCTCGGGCAGGTTTCCAGGGCGATGCAGGACTGGGTCTATGAAGAGCTCACGAAGATGGACTCCAAGATAAGCTCTGAGGTGGAAAGCGTGCAGAAGCTGAAGGACAAGATAAGCAAGATAACATGGCTGCTCGGCGCGCTGGAGAAGCAGCACAGCGACGGACACGTCTCAGACTCCGTTTACAGCGAAGTGAAGGAGAAA
>VGIZ01000112.1 GCA_016867675.1 Candidatus Aenigmatarchaeota archaeon
CGCTGGTTCTAGGTAAAGAGGAGCAGAATGCAAGGACCATTCCCGCAATGAAGGATGAAGGCGACATAATCCCCGCCAAACCGAAGAAGGCAAGAGTCAGAACTGGAACGCTGCTTGGATTTGCGTAGGTATATAATGGGTTATTATCACTTTAGATGTGTTTAGTGATTGAGCACAAAGTGGGAATAATGGGTTTAAAAGCACAAATTTACTATGACATAAGATAATACTATGTTGAGGGCGCAGATAGAAGCGAAATATGGCCCTAATTGGTGGAGCCGAAGATATAAGATGGATGTTGATCATGTAGTCAAGCTTTGTGTGCGTGGAATTGATGAAAAAATTCCTCTCATACTGAAACACGGGGCAATATATCAGCATCCAGAAAAACCGAGAAGATATGTGTGCGTTCACAGGGGGTCTGAAACTGAATACACAACACTGATATTCGTCCCGGGTAATAATTCAAACTTCATAGTTACAGGCTTCCCGTCAAAACCCGAGGAAATAGAGATGTGGAGGAAAATAAGGTCGGAGGTTAAATATGGCTGAGACTTGCCCTGATTGCGGAGTAGAAATGAAGGAAGAGCGCTTCATAAGACCATTTGGGAACCCTATCGTGATAGAAGGCGGTATAATGACTGAAGTCTGCCCAAAATGTGGTTTCAGGGTTGTTTCGGAAGAGAATTTGGGTGAAGTAAAGAAGGCCATAAGGGAGGAAGAATTAAGGTGTTAGTTTCGGGCTTATAACGAGTTCGTGCATCTCCTGTATCAACACAGAAGGTTATGGCTTATGTCACAAGAATTTCAGTAAAATCTATGTTGCATGGGCTTTTTTGGTGCTAGTAACTCAGCATTAAAATCGCGGCGCTTCTTCCTGCCTGACCAAATATAAGCCGGCTTCTTCAATAATTTTCATGGTCAAGGGCAAGGAAGGCAAAGCGAGGGTCGGGGCGAAGGTCAGCAAGGATGACGTGAAGAGGGTCGCGGCTGTTGCGCGGCTGAACCTCAGCGGGAAGGAGCTTGACAGGTTCTCGGGCGAGCTTGAGAAGATTCTGGACGCGTTCAGGGAGCTGGAGGGCATAGACACAGTGAACGTGAAGCCCTCGTTCCAGCCAATCCCTATGTCAAATGTTCTCAGGGAAGACAAGGTCAAACCATCCCTGCCGCAGGCCAAGGCCATCAGGAATGCAAAGAACCGCGAGGCCGGGTTCGTGAAGGGGCCGAGGGTTTTGGACAGATAACAATAAACAAATGAAATAAGCCGTCCAAGGCCCGAGGAGAGGGTTTTGGACAAGTGACAATCACCGAACTCGGCCAGCCGTCCAAGGCCCGAGGAGAGTGTTGCGTAAACTGACTGCCTGTTTTATTTGGTCAATGCAGCAGTCAGATTTATACCATTTCCACGCCAGGCATAATCCACTTGCCGCTCAGCCGTTTCCTGTTCTCAGTCACGCGCACGTCTGACATCGCCTTTTTTATCTCATTGTCCTGGAAGCCGAGCAGGCGGCCGAAGCTCATCAGTTCGCCTGGGTCGCGCATGTCCATCGGCATCTGCGCGCCCGAGGAGAGCGCGAATGGCGCGCGCGCCTTCCTGACGAACTTCGCGCATTCCAGCATCCTCTGGAACAGGTCTGTCCGCTGCCTGCCGTGCGAAAATATGAGCGGCTGCAGTTCAAATGCGACGGCGACGTTGTTTTCCTTCGCCAGCGCCGCCAGCACGTGGTTCATGCCGCCGCCCCATGCGCCGAGCAGGAAGTCCGCTTCAGCCGTCTCCAGCACCACGCGGTTCATCTCAGCGCTCGCGCACCTGAATGCCATGATTTCCGTGCTCCTTCTGAACCTGTCAACATTCCTGGAGACGTCAGCCTGCTTCCTGGCTTCAATCTCAACTCCGACAGCGATGTCTATGCCTGCCTTCGGCTTCACAAAATCCTTCAGCTTGTCAGGCGGCACCAGCACGCATATGCCGTCCCAGCCCAGCTTCCCGGCGATGGCTGCGCAGCCTGCTGCATCCGCGCTCCTGACGCAAATATCAATCATTCTCATGCTTAGTTATTTGTTGCTGCCGCTAATTTATAGCATGGACAGCGGGAACGAGCGGATGATAAGGCATCTCAGGAATGAAGGCTATCTGAATACGCCAAAGGTTATAGAAGCGTTCAGGTCCGTGCCTAGGGAGCTTTTCGTGCCAGAGGAAGCCAGGCGGAACGCATATGACGATTATCCTCTTCCCATTGGCGGAGGGCAGACCATCAGCGCTCCGCACATGGTGGCGGTAATGACAGAACTGCTGGAGCCGAAGAAGACGGATGTTGTGCTGGAAATCGGAGCGGGCTCGGGCTGGCAGGCCGCGGTGCTCGCGGGGCTTGTCAGGAAGGTTTATAGCATTGAGCTGGAGCAGCATCTGGCGGATTTTGCGAAGTCCAACCTTATGCGCGCAGGAATCAGGAATGTGGAAGTCCTGCCCGGCGACGGCGCCAGGGGTCTGCCTGCGCATGCGCCATATGACAAGACAATCGTGACATGCGCGTGCGGTAAGGTGCCTGACGCGCTGTTCAGGCAGCTGAAGGTCAGGGGCATCCTCATTGCCCCCGTGGGCGGGCCGTGGTTTCAGGAACTGAAGCTGTTCAGGAAAATGAGAACTGGCGTGGTGGAAGAAAACCATGGCGGTTGTATTTTCGTGCCATTAAGAAACAAATAGTTATAGCGTATCTCAAAAATATCTGAACATTGTTTTGAGATACGCTACTA
>VGIZ01000113.1 GCA_016867675.1 Candidatus Aenigmatarchaeota archaeon
CGCCGTCTACGCTTGAACCCCCGCAGACCATTTCCAAAAGATCGCTAGAAATTGTCTGGACGCCGGACGAGCAGGCAGAAGGGAAGAAATACAAGGGCAGGGACGCAGAGCTTTCGGACTATGGCGAGTTCTCCGGCACATACATATCCAAGGACAAGAGCGATTACGTCAGCTCGCGCAAGAGGGGCTACGTAAAATAAGCATTTATCCCTTCCTGCCAAGTTTTGTTGTGGGTGTGGTTAAATGGTACTTCCCGTCAAAGGCCTGCAGAGGACTTCTCTCATAGACTATCCCGGCAAACTGAGCGCGGTCGTCTTCCTCGGCGGCTGCAACTACAGGTGCCCGTTCTGCCACAACAGCGAGCTTGTCCTCCGCCATGACAGGATGCCTGACATAAGCGAGGAAGAAGTGCTGGCGTTCCTCAAGTCCAGGAAGGACTGGGTTGAGGGGGTCGTAATTGGGGGCGGCGAGCCCACGATACACAAGGAGCTTCCCTTCTTCATAGAGAAGATAAAGCAGCTTGGCTTCCCCGTGAAGCTGGACACCAACGGCACCAACAGCGCCATGCTGCGCCAGCTCATCAGGGCTGGCCTGCTGGACTACATAGCCATGGACATCAAGGCGCCGTTCCTGAACTATGCCGAGGCATCGGGCATGGAGAACGCCGCTGTCGACGTCAAGGAGAGCGTCAAGGACGTCATGAACAGCGGCATCCCGTACGAGTTCCGCATGACCGTCGTGCCGCGGCTGCACAAGGAGGCTGATATCGTGGAGATAGGCCAGTGGCTGAAGGGCGCGGATAAGTTCGTCCTCCAGCAGTTCAGGCCGTCGTCAACCATAAATCCTGACTACAAGATGGAGAAGCCCTACACCCGCGAGAAGCTTGACAGCCTCGCCGAGAAGCTGAAGCCCTTCATAAAGCATGTGGAAGTCAGGTGGTGAGCGCTGCGCCTTTGGTGCCGAGTCACATCCAACAGAAAAACCAGTGGTATGTTTTTGCATCAATTCCCCTGCGACACCGCCCTCCTTTTAAACCAAGTGCTCAATAGGTTAGAATGAAACTCGTCCTCGCGTCAGAGTCCCCGAGGCGGAGGAAGCTCCTTGAGCAGCTCGGACTCTCCTTTGAGGTCATACCAAGCAACATCGACGAAGATTCTGTCAAAGAGGGCGACCCGAAGAAGCTTGTGCAGCGGCTTGCCGAGCTCAAGGCGCGGGCTGTTGCATCCAGGCTGAAGGAGGACGCGCTCGTGATAGCCGCGGACACTGTCGTGCTTTTTGACGGCAGGATTTTCGGCAAGCCCAAGGATGCCGATGACGCGCGCAGGATTCTCAGGATGCTGTCAGGCAGGAAGCACGAGGTTTACACGGGCGTTTGCATGATAAACACAGCGGACGAGTCGGTCCACAGGAATATGCAGGTCACCGAGGTTGAGTTCAGGGAGCTCCGGCCCGAGGATATAGAGTTCTGCATAAGGATCCCGGCGACATTCACAGGCGCGGGGGCCTACGTTCCCGAGACATGGTCTGTGCTTTTCAGCGGAATAAGTGGCTCGTACACGAATGTGCTCGGCCTGCCCATGGAGAAGCTAATACCCATGCTGAGAAGCCATGGAATCACGTTCTGAGCGTTCTGAGTCTGGCGAATGCCGTAATCCTCAAACCATCTTTATAAATTAACGGGACGTGAATAGTGCTTATGCCAAAGCCGAAGATAGACGGCGCCAAGTGCACGGGATGCGGCAACTGCGTGCAGGTCTGCCCTGTTGGCGTCTTTGTGATGAAGGGCAAGAAGGCAGCAGTGGCCAAGCCCAAGGAGTGCATAGGCTGCAGGGCATGCGAGGCCTCGTGCCCGGCAGGCGCGATAAAGGTCGAGGACTAGGGCGTGATTCTCATGGGAACCAAGAAGAAAACCTCCGCTAAATCAAAGTCAGCAAAGGAGTCCGTCCTCAGGAGCAAGGCGAAGATATCCAAAGACATGACCTTGGGCGAGCTAGCCGCCAAGCACCCGGAGACATCCGAGGTCATGTTCAGGTACGGCCTCCACTGCGCGGGCTGCCACATGGCGGCGCACGAGACCATAGAGCAGGGCGCCCTTGCCCACGGCATTGACGCCAAGACCATCGAGAAGATGATGAAAGAGCTGAATTCTGCCGTTGCAAATAAATAGCTATTTTATCATGCATTTTGTTTTTGTCAGCTTTAAGCATGCCTTGCATATGTCATCTGAGTAATCTTCTCTTTCTAATATTTTGCCTGCCATAACTGAAATATTTCTTCCTACAACCCTTTCAACGTTCTTTGATGCTTCTTTTTTGATTAGATAAGAAACCATGGGCTGAGATATGCCAAGCTTTGATGCTATCTCTTTTTGTGTCATTCCGTAACCATAGAAAAGCTTCTTTACTAATATTACCCTTATTTCGGGCAGAAACTTATTGACAAAGTCTTCACACCCCTTTTTCATATCTAAGTGCCTCCTGTAGCTCGTCTAGATTCTCCTTTAGAATTACCTTGTCGCAATAAAAACGCAGAAGTTTAAGGGAGAGATCGGTCCAATTGACTTCCAGCACGACAATAAAACCAAGACCCCTGCGTTTCAAGTCAACTGCAGTTGCAACAAGTTCTTTAGCTACTACCATGGAGCCATGTTTGAAAAGATTACTCTTCTTCACCTCAATAACATATTTTGGATTAAGCCTGCTGCCTATTACAAAATCCACTTTATGATAAGCGCCAGAAACCCCAACG
>VGIZ01000114.1 GCA_016867675.1 Candidatus Aenigmatarchaeota archaeon
ACAGCGGTAACTGTGGAGCTTATCATGACCCAGAAGCCGAAGTTCAGAACCAGCCGGCTTTCCATGGGTCTGGGTTCGGCAGAAAATACGCTGCGGCTCCCCCTCAAAACGAAAAACCCCACAATGCCGGCAAGCAGCGCGCTTACGGCCACTCCAGCCACGGCGCCAAAGGCTGCGGCGCCAGCAAATCCCACGAAGAGGAGCACTATGATTATCCTCGCCGTCTTTTCAAACAATTTGAGAGCCGACAGCGCCTTGAAGCGTTTGAACCCCCCCAAAGCTATGTTTACGAAATCCAGCAGCACGCTTGCCAGGAGCAGCCCTGCTGAATATCGTATGAAGGCCGCGTGCGAAGGCTCGCCGAAAAAAGCGGCAACCTGCGGGGCCAGAAGCAGCATGAATGCGGCTATGGCTGCGGCCAAAAGCATCCTCACTTTTAGAAAAAATCCCAGCAAAAATCTTACCCTGCCGAAATCGTTTTTCGAAAGATAGGAGGCGGTGAACTTGGTTATGGTGGAGCTTATGCCCAGGTCGGTGAAAACCAGGAAGAATCCCATGACGACCAGTGTGAAGGAAAAGAGGCCGAACTGCTCAGGCTGCAGGATATTGGCCGCCATTACGTTGAAAACAAACGCCAGTATTGCTGCCCCCATGCTTCCTATGATGAAAATGATGTTGCTCTTGGCAACCTCTGTTCTTGCACCCATAAGAATTCAAAGCCCCCGCGGGATTAAATCATCTTTTCCCGCCAGACGCGCGGCGCCTTTTTTGTTATCTCCAGCGGTATCCTGTAGCTCGGCTTCTGCTCGCCCATCTCCCTAGCCCAGTCTATCATCTTCTTCAAGCCCTGCTCCAGCGTGTGGTTCGTCCTGTAGCCCAGCAGCCCCTCCGATTTGTCCGTGGTGCAGTGTGCGTGCTTCACCTCGCACGGCCTCTCTTCCAGATAAACAGGCTTCACATCAGAACCCATAAGCTTCAGCACAAGCTTGCATGCGTTGTTTATTGATATGGATTCGTGGCTGCCGAGGTTTATCACCTGGCCGTTGGCTTTGTCCCATTCAACGGCGTTTGCCAGCGGCGGCGTGATGTCCTCTATGTAGGAGAATGCGCGTGTCTGTTTGCCGTCACCATAAATGTAGGGTGGTTTGCCCCTCATTATGCTGTTTACCCATATACCCAGCACGTTCCTGTACGGGTCTGAGATGTTCTGCCTCTCTCCAAAGACGTTATGTGGCCTTATTATCACATGCTCAAAGCCATAAACATCGGAAAATATCTGCAGCATGCGCTCGCAGTAGAGCTTGCCGACGCCATACGGGTCTTCTGGCATGGCAGGCATATCTTCGCTGAATGGCACCTGCTGGCTGCCGTACACGGCCATGGACGAGGTGAAGAGGAATTTCCTGACGTTGTGGTTGACGGCTGACACGAGCAGGTTGTTCATGGGCGTCACGTTTATGTCGTTTATCTCGCGCGGCGAGAACACGCTCTGACCCTCGGCTGCGTAAGCCGCCAGGTGGCAGATTACGTCCTGGTCATTTACAACTTTGTCAACCTTCTTCGCATCCCTGAGGTCCATCTTCACGAACCTGCACCCCTTGCTGACGTTTCGCATGAAGCCGCCGCTCAGGTCGTCAACACTCGTGACCTCATGACCCCGCTTCAGCAGCTCGTCAACCAGCCATGAGCCCATGAATCCCGCGCCGCCCGTGACAAGTATCCTCGCCATAAACCACCTAACTGCTTGTTTGTATTTGCTAATGCAGTATGTTTATATGTGTCATTTAATATCCTTCAGCTGGTTCAGCAGCAGCTTCTCTGTCGCCAGCAGGGCCTCATGCGTGCCCACATCCCTGTAGATGCCGCGGTGCACGACGGCGTAGCAGGGCTTGCCGCTTTCAAACATGAGCCTTATGGAATCGGTTATCTGGTATTCGCCCCTTGCGCCGGGCTTGGTCTGCTCTATGAACCTGAATATCTCGGGCTCGAACACAAAGACCCCGTTTATGCCGAGGTATTCGTTCCCTGTCTTCAGCCTCTCTTTGTCCGCGTCGGTCTGCGGCTTCTCCATCATGTCAAGTATCCTGCCGTCATTGTCTATCTTCACGATGCCGTAGCGCTGAGGGTCCGTGACAGGCGACAGGCCGAGCGTGCAGAACGAACCCTTTGACCTGTGCAGTTCCAGCATATTCCTGACAAGCGCGTCCTTGGGCTCGATTATCTCGTCCCCGAAGGTGACCGCAAATGTTTCGCCGTCCACGAACGGCTTCGCTATGTATACTGCCTTGGCGATGCCGTTCAGCTCGGTCTGGAAGCGGTAGGATACGTCGATGCCGTTCCATGCGCCGTCCTTGAGGTAGTCCATGACAGCGCTCTTATTCTCGCCTACAACCACAAGCATGTTGCTGACGCCGCCATGCTTGAAAAGGTCCACCGCGTGCTGTATCAGCGGCCTGCCGCAGACATGCACCATCTCCTTGGGTATGGCGTAAGTCAGCGGCTGCAGCCGCGTCCCCTTACCCGCAGCAAGTATTACGCCTTTCATATGCTCACCAGCAGACGCTCTTTAACTCCTTCATGCAAGCCACCAGAGTTTGAGAGGGTGTACGCATCAATCTCACCAGCACACCCCATCTACATGAGGTACTTTGCTTTTATCTAATGTTCTCCTGCCTTCTATGATTATATTGCTCTTCATGCCGCTAAAATCCTTGGAGT
>VGIZ01000115.1 GCA_016867675.1 Candidatus Aenigmatarchaeota archaeon
AGCCAGCTTGGCATACCATTTGTTTCTGTCCCGACCGCGCCTTCCCATGACGGCATAGCAAGCTTCATAGCCTCCATCAGGGAGAACGGCAGGCACAAGTCCATAAATGCAGCCGTGCCTGTGGCTGTCATCGCTGACACGAACATCATAGCCAGGGCGCCGCCGCGCCTGATAGGAGCAGGCTGCGGCGACATAATGGCAAAGGTCACCGCCGTGAGGGACTGGAAGCTCGGACGCGCAAGGGGCGAGCCTTACTCTGAAACGGCAGCAGGCTTCTCCATGCTCGCAACCAAAATAATCGTGGACTCCGCGCCAGAGATTGCGAAGCGCAGCGAGCATGGCATCAACGACCTCATACTCGCGCTGATAACAAGCGGCGCGTCCATCTCGCTTTTCGGCTCGTCAAGGCCTGCGTCAGGCAGCGAGCACATGTTCTCGCATGCGCTGGACGCGCTCAGCGCCAAGGGCATCCACGGCGAGCAGTGCGGCCTGGGCGCAATTCTCATGGCGTACTGGCAGGAGAGGAATTCCAAGGACAGCCAGGTGAGGAGTTCAGGCGTCTGGACGAGGATAAGGGACACGCTGAAGGCTGTCGGCGCGCCGACAACGTTCAAGGCTGCGGGCATAGACCCGCAGCTCGGGTTCCAGGCGCTTGTTGACGCGCGCAGTGTCCGCGACCGCTACACCATCCTGAACGAGCATCCGCTGGACCTCGCCACGGCGCAGAGGATATGCGCGGCGACTGGGGTTGCGTAGAAGCAACCCCATACTCACATGACACATGCATCCTTTTTCAGTCTGCCAGCGAATCTCGCCAAACGCAGCAATTTTTGAGCCGAGGCGCTGACATAGACCTGCATAATCCCGCCGCTCAACGGAGCAGGTAGCGATTATAAATTCCCCCGCCAAAAGGTTATAAAAGCAGCCCCCAAGTTTATAGTGAAACAAGGAAATAACACCGATTATAATTTCCTTGCGTTTGTGAGCTACGCTCGCAACGTGCCTGAGTTGCAGAGCAACTCAGTGCATTTCGCATACTGCGAGACAACCTATAATCTGGATTATCAAGTTGTCTCACAGTAGCTTATCAAAGGTGAACCATGAACGTGCTTGAAAAAATAGAAGCAACAAGGCAGAAAAAGCCGCTGCACTTCACGCTGATTGACCCTGACAGGCAGAAGCCTGAGGAGGCGGCTGAGCTTGCCGCGCAGGCGGAGGAGTGGGGCTCGGACGCCATCATGGTGGGCGGCTCGCAGGCTGCGAATATCATGTTCCTTGACGAGACTGTGGAGAAGATAAAGCAGAGGTGCAGGCTTCCTGTCATCCTGTTCCCGTCATCACATTCGGCGCTCACGGGCAAGGCCGACGCCCTGTTCTTCATGTCGCTTCTCAACTCGCGCTCGCCGCGCTTCATCATAGAGGAGCAGATGGCGGGCGCTGTGGTTGTTGCGCAGAACGGGCTGGA
Source organism: Candidatus Aenigmatarchaeota archaeon (assembly GCA_016867675.1). Lineage (GTDB taxonomy): Archaea > Aenigmatarchaeota > Aenigmatarchaeia > QMZP01 > QMZP01 > VGIZ01. The sequence continues at coordinate 1,466 of VGIZ01000115.1, forward strand.
GCCGCTCAGCATGGCTTACCTGATTGTGGAGTCAGGCGCCACCACGTCGGCTGCGTGGGTCGGCGACGTCAAGCCCATCCCAAGGGACAAGCCCGCCTTTGCCGTGGGCTACGCCCTTGCGGCGAAGTTCTTCGGCATGAGGTTCATATACCTTGAGGCGGGCAGCGGGGCGAAGGACACCGTGCCCGAGGAGATGGTTGCCGCTGTCAAGAAGGCGTTAAACGACTCCAGCCTAAAGGCTGGAGGGTCTGAGGCTGGAAAGGTTTATGTCATTGTCGGCGGCGGCATCAGGGACGCGGCAACAGCGCAGGCAAAAATCAGGGCAGGCGCGGACATCATCGTCACAGGCACAATCGCCGAGGAAAGCCGCGAGCGGCTGAAGGAAATCATAAAAGCGGTGAAGGGTTGAGGGGGCGGAGATTTCTTATTTTGTTGCTGTATAATCATCAAAAATGATAACTATTATGCATCAAAATATGATATTTAATTATTTGATTATATTATAATTATCAAATATGATTATCTTAGATGAATGAAATATTTATAAACCCGCGAATGCAACAATGATTCATGAAAGCCGTAGAAACAATAAGGATGCTGGAGAAGCAGCCGATATTCACGTTCAACGAGTTCGCGCGCATGAGCGGAAGCAGCCGGGCATACGCCAGGACATCCGTCAGCAGGCTGAAAAAGAAGGTCCTGATTTACCAGATAGAGAGGGGCAAGTACACGGCCTTTGACGACCCCATGGTCTTCGCCTCCCGCATAGTCGTCCCTTCCTACATAAGCTTCTGGACCGCCATAAGGTTTTACGGGCTCACGGAGCAGCTGCCGCGGGACATAATGATAGCCTCGCCCAGGCCGAAGAAGGACGTGGAATTCAAGGGGACGAGGATACGCTTCTTCAAGAGCGGCGAAATCTGGGGGTATGGCAAACAAAGGTATGGCGGCTTTGATATCTTCGTCGCCGAAAAGGAGAAATGCATAATAGACTCGCTCCTTCTCAAAAACGTCCCGTTCGACGAGATAGCGAAAGCCGTTGAATCTGGGGAGCTTGACGGGGATGTTCTTGCCGATTATGCAATAAAAGTCGGCAACAAGGCTTTGGCCAAACGCCTGGGCTGCCTGATGGAAGCCTTCGGGATGGAAACCGGGAAAATGGCCGACCACATTGACGGGAATTACGTGCTGCTGGACTGGAACGGACCGAAGAAGGGCGGGAGAGACAGGAAATG
>VGIZ01000116.1 GCA_016867675.1 Candidatus Aenigmatarchaeota archaeon
TCGCGCGTGGCGCCGCCCATCTGCTCGGTCGGCACGTCAATCCTGATTATTTGCTTGGGCTCCAGTATGTAGGCGCCGCCCTTCACCATGGCGCCGCGTATCGCGCGCCTCACGGCAGGTATGACCTGCGCGGGCCCGCGGTGTATCGCGTCCTCGTGCAGCTTGGCGTCGACGAGAATTATCTTCACCGCCGCGCATGGCTCGCGGCCGAGCGGCCCCTCGTCCATGCTCTCCCTGAACGCCTCCTTGCACAGCTCCATGACCTCAAGGATGGCAGTCACTCCTCTCGTCATCTCAAGGAAGACGGACTTGTTGTGTATCAGCTTCACGCTCTTTGCCTGGTCGCGCTCCATGCCCGCCTTCACAAGCTTCTCAACCAAATCCTGGTCCTTCTTGCCCTTCACCTCAAGGTTGGACGGCACATCGCCGTTGACCATTGCGTCATAGACGCTCTTCTCCAGCGGCGCCGCGATGACATAGAACCTGTTGTGCTTGTTGGGCGACTTGCCCTCAACGGCCTCCTTTGTCATGGCCTTCACGCTCTCGTTGTATATCACGATTGGAGGTGATATGGAGACATCGATGCTCTCGTCCTTGAGCTTCCGTTCCACCTTCGCGTCCAGATGCAGCTCGCCGAGGCCTGAGACAAGATACTCGCCCGTCTCCTCGTTTATCTTGACCTGCAGCGTCGGGTCCTCGCGCGCGGTCTTCTTGAGGAACTCAATGAGCCTTGTGAGGTCCTGCGGCTTCTTCGGCTCAATCGCCTTCGTGACGACGGGCTCAAAGATGTGTTTGATTGCCTCAAAGCCCAGTATCCTGTGTTCGGGCGCGCAGAGCGTCTCGCCTGAAGACGCGTCCTTCAGCCCGACAACGCCGACTATGTTGCCGGCATCTACTTCATCGACAGCGAGCCTCTGCTGCCCGCGGTAGACGCCTACCTGCTGCACCCTTGCAGTTGTGCCCTTGCCTATGAGCGCGACCTCCTGCCCTGCGACAATCTTGCCTGAGAAAATCCTCACGGTCGCCACGTAGCCCGAGTGCTGCGTGGGATAGACCTTTGTTATTATGGCCGCCAGCGGACCGTCGGGATTGCAGCCCACCATGCTCTTCCCGTCTTCGGACTTCATGTCGCCCGGCCAGAGCTTCGGCACCCTGTATTTCTGCGCGACAGCGGGGTTCGGAAGATGCCTCACCACCATGTCCAGAATCACCTTGTATAGCGGCGCCTTCTTTGACAGCTCCTCCTCCCTCCCTGCCTGCGTGAGGTCTATGATGTCCTTGAAGGAGATGCCCGCCTCCTTCATCAGCGGCACAGAGATGGCCCACTTCTTCTTCGCCGAGCCGAAAGCCACAGAGCCGTCATTGATGTTCACCATCCACTTGGTTTTGTATTCCTCCTCGGCATACTTCTGTATCAGGTTGTTGACGCCGTTGATGATGTTCAGGAAGCGCTGCTGCATCTGCTCGGGCGTCAGCTTCAGCTCGTTGATGAACCTATCCACCTTGTTTATGAAAAGTATGGGCTTGACGCGCTCGCGCAGAGCCTGCCTTATGACCGTCTCGGTCTGGGGCATGATTCCCTCAACCGCGTCCGACAAAACTATGACTCCGTCCACGGCGCGCATGGCGCGGGTTTGACGCCTTGTTTAGTCAAACAAGATTACGTCCCCGCCAAAATCAACGTGCCCGGGCGTGTCAATCAGGTTGATGAGGTAGTCCTGCCCGCCTACATGATGCACCATGGACGCGTTCGCGGCATAAATCGTGATGCCCCTCTCCTTCTCCTGCGGGTCGAAGTCCATGACGCAGGCTGTCCCAGCAAGCGCCTCGCTGAGCATGCCTGCTCCCGCGAGAAGAGTGTCGCTCAGAGTTGTCTTTATGGGTTACACAAGCTTCAGCTTGGAAACTTTCCATGGTCTATGTGCGCCACTATGCCCATGTTCCTGATGTTCGCATGCCTGCGCATGAGCTCTGTGATGGTCTTGTTCAGGTCCTTATCAGATGCCATAAGTGTCCTCCTTTGCTTGAATTTGTTTAGAATATGAAAGAGAGAGTATTTAAATGGGCAAAAGGTCTATAGCCCCAGCTTCCCGGGCAGCTCCGCCACCGACTTGATGTCCCTGCCGACCATGACAAAAGCGACGCCAGCGCTCCTTCCTGTCTGCTCGTCGGTCGGCGTGTCTCCGACCATGACAGCTTCCCTCTTTTCAATGTCCAGCGACTTGAGCGTGACGAGAATGCCGTCGGGGTTTGGCTTCGGCTTCAGCTGCGTGAGGTCAGGGAATGCGTCAAACCTGAGCCCGAGCCTGTCCGCGACCTTCTCCGCGACCCACTTGGGAGTGTTGGTCATTAGGGCGGTCTTTATGCTTTTGGATTTGAGAAAAGCAAACAGCTCCGCCACGCCGTCAAAAAGCCTGACCTTCTCCGCCTGCTTGAGGTACTCGCGGTGCAGCATCTCGGCTGCGACCTTCATGTTCTCTATGGGCATGCCGTTCCTCCTCCAGGCGGAGCCGAATGGTATTCCCCAGCACCGCTGGTTGAACTCCTCGACGGTTATGTCCTCGTTCCACATCCTCAGCAGGCTCTTGGCAGCCTCAAACCATGCGTCGTGCGAGTCCACCAGCACGCCGTCCATGTCGAAGAATATTATCTTTATGGGCATCAA
>VGIZ01000117.1 GCA_016867675.1 Candidatus Aenigmatarchaeota archaeon
CGAGACGCCGACCAAGAAGACGGCTTCTGAGATGGAGTAGGTTGCATTTTCCGCGGAGTTCTCAATTTAAATCTCCCTTGCCCAATCTTTATTCATGTCAGACATCCGCGAAGGCATCCTGAAGACCCAGCTCAGGAGGGAAATTGAGGCTGCGAAGGCTCTGGAAGCCGAGGGCAGGATGAGCGAGGCGGGCGCGCATTATGCGAAGGCGGCGGCGCTCTACCGCCGCGTGGGCGCGCTGAGGGGTAGGGAAGCGCCCGAGGAGGCAGGCAGGGCGATGGAGACGGCAACCCAGTACGAAAACGTCGGCAAGGCCATGAGGAACCCCGAGACAAAGGCGCAGATAAAGGACGCTGACCTGAACCCTGAGATTTACGAGGAGGTTGTTTCCTCGCTGATTGTGACCGAGAAGCCTGACACCAGATGGGACGACATCGGCGGGCTGGAGGAGGTCAAGGACGTGATAAAGGAAGCCATCATCCTGCCGTTCATCAAGAACAAGCCGAAGTTCGTGAAAAGCCCGCGCACCGTGCTGCTATACGGACCGCCCGGAACAGGCAAGACCATGCTTGCCAAGGCAAGCTCCAACATGCTGAGCGCCACGTTCTTTGAGGCCAAGGCTTCCGTCCTGCTGTCAAAGTATTTCGGCGAGAGCAGCAAGCTGGTCAGCGCGCTGTTCAGGAAGGCAAGGAAAATGCAGCCCTCCCTGCTTTTCATCGACGAGCTGGACGCGCTGGCTGTCGCGAGGACAGGCAGCATGAACGAGGCGTCAAGGCGCGTGCTCACGGAGTTCATGCAGGAGATGGAGGGCTTCGGCACCAAGAAGGAAGACAGGATGATAATCATCGCTGCCACCAACAAGCCGTGGGATCTTGACGACGCCATGGTGAGCCGCTTCCAGCGCAGGCTGTTCATCCCGCTGCCTGACCTTGAGGCGCGCAGGTCCATCATATCGCTGCACCTGAAGGGCGCCGAGCTCTCGGGCATCAGCATCGGCAACATAGCGCAGAACACCGAATACTACTCGGGCCGCGACCTCGCCAATGTCTGCGAGGAGGCAATCATCGGAATGGTGAGGGAGCAGAACCCGAAGCTGCGCGACATCACCACTGAATCCCAGATAGACGGCTACAGCATCAGGACAAGGCCGCTCACGCAGAAGGACTTTGAGCGCGCGCTGAAGAAGATAAAGCCCACCACGTCGCTGGACGACCTGGAGAAGTTCCAGAACTGGGAGAAAAATTATGGCGGGTAGCGGTCCTAAGGTTTATCTAGCACCAAATCCCAATACAATCATATGCGTGTGTTCGGCAGGACGCTGAAGGACTACCTCTGGTCAGTGAAGTGGTACGTTCTGCTCTGCGTGCTGGTTGTGATATTCCAGTATGACTGCATGCTGCTTCTCATGGGTTACGACCCGCTGGTGGCGAGAATAACGCAGTGGCTGTGGATGCTGTTTGTCGCCGCAGCGCTCGTCACCCTTGTCAGGAGATACGGGTTTGAAAGCTTCGGCGTAAAGAACATCCTTTTCAGCGGCGTGCTCTTCGCTGTCATCATCCACGGGCTGAAGGCCTTCGTCTTCCGCGTGTTTTTCTTCCCCTACGCGGTCACTGCCGAGCAGCAGCCCTTCGTGCTGCTGTACAAGTTCTTCTACGGCAGCGGCATCGTGATGGCTGTCGCCGCGGCTGTGGCGATGTATTACTATCTCAGCAGGAGGGAACGGCAAAAGGGCTAGGGCCGGGATAGGGCTATAAATTCTTTTCCAATGAATTATTAATGACATATTAATGACAGGTGCCAGCCGCTGGCGGAATTCATCTGGAACTTCATGCTCATCTTGTGACGCACAACAGGTCGATCGGGCTATCACGGTAGTCTGAGTTAATCCCACGGAAGACAGGCGCAAGCCTACTTTTGCGAAGGAGAATGCGATGGACGATCCAAGGATACATTTCCTTGTCCTCATCTTCGCTGCCGCGATAGTCCTTCCTATCGCGACAGGAGTCATGTGGTGCTCCCTGCAGATAATACAGTGGCAGGGGGTTGACGTCAAGCATCTGCCTGAATGGGCACTGTACGCGATTTCGTTCGGCTCGTCTGTCGCAGGATGCCTCATCTTCTGGCTTGGCGCGATGACTGTCATGTTCGGCGGAATCATATTCTCCGCCCTCTGGAACATGGCTCTCGTCCGTCTCGGCCTGCGCAAGCCGAAGCCCAGCGCCTGGCGGGGCAGAAGCAGAACAGCAAGGCTCATGCAGTTGCCTGATAGGTTGCCGACCCCAGAGTCCATATTCTGGGCGAGGAGGGACGCCGACGAGCATCCAAGGCGGACAGAATGGAGGATGCTCCAATCCAGGCTTCTGGCGGAGAACGCGAGAAGGATGGGCTTCCCAGGATGGCGCGACTATGTGCAGGCCTACGAAAAGGCCTGGGGAAGCCGACTAGGTGATTAAAGAAAGGAGGTCCTATGGCCTGACAAGGACGCAAACCCTACAGCGGAGTTCTTTCTGGCGGACGCGTTTCTCTCCAAAAGAAAAGGCGTCCATTTTTGGAGTCCACGCAATGAGCAAGCAAAGGAAGCTGGAGCAGC
>VGIZ01000118.1 GCA_016867675.1 Candidatus Aenigmatarchaeota archaeon
TGGTCTTAATCTTCTTTCCTCCTCTATACCAACTCTGACAAAATTTATGTCAGTTCCTACATATCCACCTTCATCGAAACCATTAAGTTCAACGGTGACCATGAGGAAAATTAACCTGCTACTTTAAAACCTACTTTCTGTACAGGAATAGATTTTATGCAAAGCCTGGCCAGGAGCAACTTCATATACCTTTGTTGCGCATATGATACCATGAGCTACATCATCCACATAATCGGCATGCTGGACAAGGCGGGCGCGGAGCGAAACCCGCACAACAAGATGCTGCTGGACCAGTCCGTGCGCGAGGTGCTGGGCATGCAGCGCGCTGACTGGCAGGAGGTCTGGGCGAAGGTCAAGGCCATGATGCAGTCCCCTGACCGCGAGAAGTGGAACCTGTTTGAGGGCCAGGTCAAGAGGGTTCTGATAAAAAAGCTGATAACCGGCTGAATTTCATTTTCTGAGCTTCCTGCCGCACTCGTCGCAAAACACGGCATTGTACTTGTTCTCCTCGCCGCAGTATGGGCAGACAAGCACCTTCACTATCCTGACATTCTTGTCCTCTTCAACCTTCTTTTCAACAAACTTCGGTTCTGACTTCGCTTCCTTTGGCGGAGCTTCGGGCGTTTTCTTCCTGCCTTCCCTGCGCCACGGCCACTTCCTCGGAGGACCGGGTTTTTTGAGCTCAGGGCTCCTGAGCTTCTTTTTGCCATAGACGCCGCCTATCACCGAAACAGCGAGCCCCATGTACATGACATAGAAGCTTGTGGACATTACGTTTGGCAGAGGGCTGGCAAAGAACATCACAAGGCCGATGGCAATCAGGACTATGCCAATCATGTATATGAAAGCCGCCTTAAGGTATCTGGCCGCTGCCATGAAAATATTTGTGGCGGGTTGCTTATATGCTGGCGTCACTCATCATACCGCATCAGCGAGAAAACGTCAAAGCCTTTCAGCCTGTCCCTCCCCCTGAGGTAATTGAGCTCTATGAGGAAGCAGACGCCCGCGATGCTGCCGCCCAGCTGCTTCACGAGGTCAATGGATGCAGCCATGGTGCCGCCTGTCGCGAGCAGGTCGTCGACGAGCAGGACGCGCTCGCCCTTCAGCACGCCGTCCTTGTGCATGTGCAGCGTGTCCTCCCCGTATTCCTTGCTGTAGCTTGCGCAAATGGTCTCGTATGGCAGCTTGCCCTTCTTGCGCACAGGCACGAATGCCACTCCGAGCTCGTAGGCGAGCGCGGCGCCTATGATGAAGCCGCGCGCCTCTGCGCTCACAACGGCTTCTATCTTCTTGTCGCGGAAGCGATTCGCCATCTCCTCAACCGCAAACTTGAAGGCTGCAGGGTCGCGCAGCAGCGTGGTGATGTCCTTGAATGACACGCCCGGCTTCGGCCAGTCAGGGATGGTCCTCACCTCGCCCTTCAGGGTTTCTATGTCCATATATTTCATTTAAATTGCAATTTAAAAAGAAATGGCATGGACGACGCAAACTACATGAGAAGGGCCATAACGCTGGCTTCGCGCACCAGCCCGGACATTCTGGGCATGAAAGTCGGCGCGCTTGTGGTCAGGGACGGCGAGATAGTGGGCGAGGGCAGCAGGGAATTCGCGTCAAGGGTGTACGGACATCATGATACGCCGAAACCTGTAGCAGAGCCAGTGCTCCATGCCGAGCGCGTTGCGCTTTACAGGGCAGGCGGCCTTGCAAGGGGTTCGATGCTCTATGTGACGCTTGAGCCGTGCATAGGCATAGACAGCGACAGCACGATGACCCATTGCACGCAGCTGATAGCGGAGAGCGGCATAGTCAGGGTTGCCGTGGGCATGCTGGACCCGAACCCTCGCATACAGGGGCGCGGGCTGGAATTGTTAGGAAGGCTTGGTGTGGAGGCTTATCTCGTTGAGGGTTTTGATGATATGATACAGCCGCTGATAAATGTTGACCCCAGAAGGGAGTGGAGGCTTGCGCAGAAGGACTGGAGACGGCCTCTAACATCTTCAGGGAAAAGTGCAAGGGCAGAGGCTGCGGCACTGAGGAAAATGAGGGATGCTATCCTGTCGGCTGAGATGATGGATGAGATTGAAGGCGATTATCATGCTTAGCTTTGCGCCGAACAAAAGCGGAACCCTTAAATAACATCCAGCTCTACACCTAAGTATGAGCATTGACGACAGGATAACGCTGGACAGGAAGGCGTTCAAGGCCCTTTCCTCTGACAGGCGGGTGGCGATACTCAAGAGCCTGGGCAGGCGCAGGAAGATGCTGGCGGAGCTCTCAAGCGAGCTTGGGATGAGCCCGTCGACAATGAAGGAGCACATGGACAGCTTGGTCGGTTCGGGGCTTGTCGCGAAGATAGACGACGGGCACAAGTGGAAATACTACGAGCTCACGCGCGCGGGCAGGAATGTTGTCAGCCCCGGCGAGACACGGATATGGGTCATCATCGGCATATCGGCGTTCGCGCTTCTGCTGAGCGGCTATGGCTACCTTGGAGGCTTTGAAAGCAGGATGATGCTTGGCGCAGCAGGCGTGATGAACGAGGTTTCCAAGGCTGCACCTGAAGCAGCAGGGGCTT
>VGIZ01000119.1 GCA_016867675.1 Candidatus Aenigmatarchaeota archaeon
GCCATACCCATCCCCGTCACCATCGCGACGGAGTTCATCAAGGTCGTGAAGAAGGCGCACCCCGAGGCTGCGGCAGAAAAAGAAACGCTGAAAGCCGAGGAGAAGGAGAGCGAGAAGAGCATATTCGACAACATCAGGGAGTCCGCGAAGAGCGACGCCATTGTTGAAAGCAAAGGCGAGTCGTCCGCGGATGCGGAAGGCAGGTCTGAATCTGATTCAGGGGAAGTGATGAACGACGAGTCCTCGGCAGAGGCCGGCGCTCAGGACGAGGCGGACAATGTTGAGGCCAGAGGACTCGACATGCCTGCTGCGAAGGCAGCAGCGCAGGCGGAGGGCGACGCTTAGATTAATATAAATCTTTCTACCGCATTAACAGGAGAAACAAGCAGTTCCGTTAACAAGCACAAGGCGAAAGGTATGGGCAAGCAGACCATAAAGGCCATGGTTGAGGGCGGGAAAGCTACGCCCGCCCCGCCGCTGGGCCCTGCGCTCAGCCCGCTGAAGGTTGACGTGAAGAGGATAATAGAGACCATCAACCAGAAGACCAGGGAGCTTGCGGGCATGCAGGTCCCGATAAAGGTCATAGTCAACGAGGACAAGTCATTCGACGTCGAGGTGGGCACGCCGCCTGTCTCCGCGCTGATAAAGGCGGAGCTGAAGCTGGAGAAGGGCGGCGGCGAGGCAGGAATAAAGAGGGTGGGCGACCTCACGCATGAGCAGGTCAGGAAGATAGCCAAGATGAAGTTCGGCGCTGAAACACCGCAGCATCTTAGCCAGGTGGAGGGCACTGCGCGCGCCATGGGCGTTTCCGTCGGCAAGGGCGCGATAACCGAGGACGAGCTGAAGAAGTACGCTGAGATGGACAGGCTCAAGCAGGAGGCTGCCGCGGCAAAGGCGGCGGCGGCAGCCGCACCGGCAGCGGGGGCGGCAGCACCTGTAGCAGGCGCGCCTGCCGCATCAGCGCCAACAGCCGCGGCTAAAGAAGAGAAGCCCATGAAGGCTGAGAAAAAGTAAATGTTTTCGCAAACCCTATTTTGACCCCGTGCAGGTGGGTTTTTAAAACTTACTACTAAGCAGTGTAAATGGCACACCACTGGAACAGGGTATTCTGGGCAGTGTTCATCATACTGGGTGCAATAATAATAGCCGGCAGCATGGTGCATCTCATCTACCTTGACCTGATACTCGGGCTGCTCGTGGTCGGCGTGGGAGCGGCGAAGCTCGCCGAGGAGATAACAGACAGGAGGCTGGCAAGGAAGCACGCTGCCATGAACGAGAGCATAAGCTACCTGACAAGGCAGGTGGACAGCACGACAGGAACTGCCGAGCGGCTCAGGGACGCCAGCGAGTCAAGGTTCTTCAGGATAAACAACACGCTGAAGGACATTGACGAGAGGCTTGAGGACAAGTACGACGACGCTGTCAAGAAGGTCATAAGCTTGGAGAACAGGCTCAACGAGCACTCCAAGCTCATGCTGGAGCTGGCAAAGCGGCAGGAGGCCATAAAGGAAAGGCAGGACGCGATGAAGGAAAGGCAGGACATCGTGAGCGATAGGCTAAGAAGGCTTCCGAGGGCGCAGCCAGGCCTGCAGCCCAAGCCTGTCGCCAAGCCCACCATCATACGCGTGCCGGAGCCCAAGCCGGCGACAATCCTTGTCCCGAGGATGGCAACGGTGCCTGAAAAGAAGATAATGCGCTTTGAGCTCCCGAGGATAGCGCCAAGGGTCCCAGCCAGGGCCGGGGCAAAACTGAGGCCGAAGAAATCAAAGAGGCCTGCGCTGAAAAGGAAGGCGAAGCGCAGGGTTAGGGCAAAGACAAGGATGGTTGTGCCAGGAAAGACCATAATCAACATCGCAGCGCCGAAGCCTCAGGTGATAAGGAAGACCAAAATCATAAAAAAGATAGTCAGGGTCAAGCCCAAGAAAGCAAAGCCGAAGAAGGCCAGGCCGAAGAAAAGGCCAATCAGGGCGGGGAGAACCATAACCGCTGGCAGGACGATAATCAACATCAACGCGCCGAGGACGCAGGTCACGCGCAAGGTCGTCAGGGGCAAAAAGCGCAAGTCGCGATAAAGGAGTAAATTACATGAACATGACAATAGCGGAAATTGATGTTCCAGTCGCTTATGCAAATCCTAAAAGCAGGTGGCTCAGGCTCAGCGCAGGCTCATACGCAGACCCGCAGATGCTTCTCGGCGACGACGGCAGCCCGCTCACCAACATCAGCATTTACCGAGCACATATGGCTGCGCAGAATCTCGGGCTCAGGCTCACCGATGACGTGGAACATAACCAACTGGTCAGCACCAACCGCAGGGTCGCAATTCAGATGCGCAACTATGCTGTCTGGACGAGCATTCTCAGGGATGTGGAAAGCACAGGCAGCGGCTACACCGCAAAGCACATCGCAAGGCCCGAGGTCAGCATTGTTGACGGCGAATACGTCGCCAAAGGCAGAACGAAAGCCATCAAGCTGCCCAAGGACGGGTTCTTCAAGATAAGGGAGCTTCTGGAAAGCGACACAGGACTGCCGACAAAGACCTACAGCGACTATCTGCTAGA
>VGIZ01000120.1 GCA_016867675.1 Candidatus Aenigmatarchaeota archaeon
CAGCTTCGCCGCCACGAATGCGAGCGGGTAGCCTGTTGCCTTGGACGCGAGCGCAGAGCTTCGCGACAGCCTTGCGTTGACCTCGATTATCCTGTAGTCGCCGGTTTCAGGATTCAGCGCGTATTGAATGTTGCATTCGCCGATAATGCCGAGGTGCCTGATGGTCCTTATCGCAACATCCCTCAGCATGTGATACTCGTAGTTTGTCAGCGTCTGGCTGGGCGCTATGACTATGCTCTCACCCGTGTGTATGCCCATGGGGTCGAAATTCTCCATGTTGCAGACCGTGATGCAGTTGTCGTCGCTGTCGCGCACGACCTCGTACTCCACTTCCTTCCAGCCTTCCAGATACTCTTCGACCAGAATCTGGTTCGTGAATGTGAATGCCTTTTTCGCGGCGGCTTCCAGCTCATCCCTGTTCCTGCACATGCCGCTGCCCCTGCCGCCCAGCGCGTAGGCGACGCGTGTCATGACAGGATAGCCTATCTTCTCGGCTGCCTTGACCGCATTCTGGACGTCGGAGACGGCTATGCTGCGCGGGACTTTGAGCCCTATCTCCGTCAGCCTTTTCACGAACAGCTCCCTGTCCTCGGTGTCCTCGATGGCTTTCACAGGCGTGCCCAGCACCCGCACGTTGTATTTCTCCAGCGCGCCCGACCTGCTGAGTTCCACCCCGCAGTTCAGCGCCGTCTGCCCGCCGAAGGAAAGCAGGATGCCGTCCGGCCTTTCCTTCGCTATCACCTTCTCCACAAAATACGGGGTCACGGGCAGGAAGTATATCCTGTCAGCCATGTAGTCGGACGTCTGTATCGTCGCTATGTTGGGGTTTATGAGGACTGTTCCGATGCCCTCCTCCTTCATGGCCTTTATGGCCTGCGAGCCTGAGTAGTCAAACTCTCCCGCCTGGCCTATCTGCAGCGCTCCGCTCCCGAGAATCAGCACCTTCTTCGGCTTGTTGGGTTTTTCTGATTTGTCTGCATTGTTCATTTGTTCTCCCTCATGTTCTTGATGAACCTGTCGAAGAGGAATTCTGTGTCAACAGGGCCGGGGCAGGCTTCGGGGTGGAACTGCACGCTCATGAACGGCCTGCTCTCATGGATTATGCCCTCGTTCGTGCCGTCGTTGAGGTTGGTGAACCACGGCCTCCAGCCCGCGGGCAACTTTGCCACGTCGACGGCGAAGCCGTGGTTCTGGCTGGTTATGTAGCAGCGGCTCGTTCCGCTTTCAAGGCACGGCTGGTTCTGCGACCTGTGGCCGAACTTCAGTTTGTATGTGTCGCCGCCCGCTGCGAGTGCAAGCAGCTGGTTCCCCAGGCAGATGCCGAAGACAGGGATGTTGTATTCCATGAAGGCGCGCACGCTCTCAATGGTCTTCGTGTTCATCTTGGGGTCGCCTGGTCCGTTGGATATCATGAGCCCGTCGGGTTTGTAGGACATTATCCTGTCTATGGGTGTAGAAGCGGGAACCTGCACAACTTCAACGCCGCGTTTTGTCAGGCACCTTGCTATGTTCCTTTTTGCGCCGCAGTCAATGAGCACGACCTTCAGGCCTTTTTCCTTTCCGTTTTCAGGTTTATGGACAATGACGTCCTTTGTTGTCACCTGCTCCACAAGCTCTGTCCTGTTGGGGTCAGGTATGCCCTTCGCTTCCTGCTTCAGCTTTTCGATGTCAATGTTCCCGTCGTTCTGCAGGATGCCCAGCATGACGCCATGTACCCTCAGCTTCTTGGTCAGCGCCCTTGTGTCAATGCCGTATATGCCGGGCACATTGCTCTCCTTGAGCCATGCATCCAGCGTCTTGGATGATGAGTTGTGCGACGGCTTCAGGCAGTTCTCATATACTATGTAGGCCGTTATCTTCGGCCCGTCTGACTCGAAGCTGCTGGGGTTGACGCCGTAGTTGCCGATGAGCGGATATGTCTGGCACAGAATCTGGCCCTTGTAGGAGGGGTCTGTTATTGCCTCCGGATAGCCCACCATGCCTGTGTTGAAAACGACCTCGCCGCTGGCCTTCCCCTCGGCGCCGAAGCCGGAGCCTTCCCAGACGCTTCCGTCTTCAAGAACAAGGAGCGCGCGCCTTTCCCCGGATTCGCTTTCTTTTGCGATAAAACCCACCTTCATTTAGTAAACAGGATTTTTTAAAGCTGCTGTGTTTCCAAGCTTTATATGCAGTATATAATACCAGGGTTCAACTATTCTGAATGATTCGATCAGGTGACCACCATGACCATACGTTCCCCGATAATCGTGACCGTGGGCCATGTGGACCACGGGAAGACTACGTTGCTGGACAATATCAGGGGAACCGCTGTCGCCGAGGGCGAGCCTGGCCTGATAACGCAGTACATCTCCGCAAGCTATGTGCCGACGCCTGTCATAAACAAGCACTGCGGCCACCTGCTTGAGAAGATGAGGATAAGCCTGAAGATACCAGGGCTGCTTTTCATTGACACGCCCGGGCATGAGGCCTTCACGACGCTGAGGAAGCGCGGCGGCGCAATCGCAGACCTCGCCATCCTTGTCGTCGACGCGCAGGAGGGCTTCAAGCCGCA
>VGIZ01000121.1 GCA_016867675.1 Candidatus Aenigmatarchaeota archaeon
CGCATTTCCCCCACCCTTTTTTTTTACTTTTAATATGCGTTAGAATAAAGAATAATCATGGCTCGCTCGTTGTTCGGTCAGACAGAAGCAGTATCTCTGGTGCTCATAAGCGGCATAGTGGTCAGCCTGGTCGGCGCAGCATACTTCTGGGGCATGCCGCTCATAGAGAAGAGGGCTGCATCAACGGATTTCACGTCAGCCAGCAACCTTATCACAGACATAAACAAGAAGATACTGTCGCTTGCGAATGCAGGCGGCGGCAAGGCTGAAATCGAGCTCAGCAAACCTGTGACACTTGTACCTGCAGAAGCTCAGGACAACAACAATAACAGCCTCATTGTCACATACGGCGTAAGGCAGCCAATAATCTACCCTAGCGCAGAGGGAGGGACGCTGTACCTTGGGGCAACGAACTTCGGTGATGCTAGCGAGAGCATCGGCGTCTTCGGCCAGAGCTCTCCGGGTGTCATAACAGTGAGGCAGAACGTAATGCCTGAGGGAAATTACTACATCCTTTCGACAAAGCTCTGGTACAGGCAGCTGCGCACATCAGGGGCGCAGGTGAAATCCTACGTGATAAAGCTCTGCGGGGACACGGACATTACGGACTGCAACAAGCAGTCAAGCGGCACAGGCAAACTAATACTGTCGTTCAAGAGCACCGAGACGATACCAGGCAACCCTGACCTTGTTGTCACGAAGATAGGCGTGAAGCTGACATAATTGATTTTGGCGGAAACCGGTTATCTTGTGGAATGGCACAGCCAAAGGGATATGCTTTGTCCCCTCAAGCATTCTGCAGCAGAACTGGCATCAATAATAAACAAAACAACCAATATTAATCATGGTTGCTGGGAAGATGATGAAAGGCCAGATGCTTGTCTTTGAACAGGTGCTGCTCTTTGCCATAGGCGTGCTGATTTTTGTCATCTGCTTCGCGTCGTTCAGCGCATACGAGGGCTACTTCGTTCAGACAGGCAACGAAGACCAGCTTGTCCAGGTCAGGGACTACATAGCCTATGCCGTGGTCAAGGCATCGGAAGGATGGAACGGCACGAACTCCTACTTCACCATACGGATACCGAAGACCATAGGCGGCGAGATATACAGGGTGAGGCTGTGGCCCGGCGGCCTGAACGTGACAATGCTGCCTTCTATGAAGTACAGCTTCACAGGGCTTTACGGGCTCAACGCAACCGCGGAGTTCAAGGAAAGCGAGGTAACAAGCACGTCCGGCATGATTGTTTTATATAAAAACGGGAACAAGATTATATTGACATAAATTTGATGGCTGATCAACCAAGTGAGTTGGCAGCCTAGTTTCTGTTTGGTGATTGGATGAGGAGGGTGAAGGTTGACAGCAGGGTTGTAAGCGCCGCCTCCATCGTCAGGAAAATGAGGCAGGGTTACCTCAAGTCCCTGGAAGCCAAAAAACAGCCGGCTGAGTTTGCCGGCGGTCCGTATCCCTATCCGTTCTTCCCTGGCATGCCGGGCGGGACAGGGGGGCAGCCACTTGAAATCAGCATAAAAGCCGAGAAGATAGAGGCTGCGGAGGAGAAGGGGGTGGAAATACCGATGAAATACATGCCTGTGGCAGCAGCGCCTTCCAAGACAGCAGAGGAGATTGAGGAGCTGCGCACAACAAGCAAGCAGTACAACCTCATACCCAGCACCCCAGCAAGAGGCGAGCTGATTTTTGCGTATGCGACCATAACATGGAATGAAGAGGCAGGGGAGCTGCTTTACACCGTGCACGAACCCCAGATAACGAAGTATGACATCGAGGTGATAGAGAAGATAAAGCGCGACCTCGAAGAGAGGCTTGACGTCGACTTCACGAAGCTCGGCGACGTCAGGGCGAAGGAGCTGCTCGTGGAGGAGATAAGGAAGTCCATGGCGTCCATGGTTGACCTTGTCATGGACGAGCAGAAGAAGGCTGTGATATCCTACTACATACAGAAGGAGATACTGGGGTTCGGCAAGGTGGAGCCGCTGATGAGGGACGAGAACATAGAGGACATATCCTGCGACGGGGTCGGCATACCCATCTACATCTACCACCGCGACCCGAAGATCGGCTCGCTCAAGACGAACCTCTTCTTTGAGACCGAGGACGAGCTGAACTCGTTCATACTCAAGCTGGCGCAGAAGTGCAACAAGAGCATATCCATCGCCGAGCCGCTGCTGGACGGCGCGCTGCCTGACGGCTCCAGGATACAGGCGACGCTGGGCACTGACATAGCGAGGCGCGGCTCCAACTTCACGGTCAGGAAGTTCATGGACAAGCCGCTGACGCCCACGCACATGATAAAGTACGGCACCCTGAACGCCGCGCAGCTCGCCTACCTGTGGCTGGCCATTGAGAACGGGCAGAGCATACTGATATCGGGAGGGACGGCGACAGGCAAGACGTCGCTGCTGAACGCAATATCGCTTTTCATCAAGCCCAGCATGAAAATAGTCAGCATCGAGGACACCTCGGAATTAAGGCTTCCACATCCGCACTGGATTCCGGAAGTCGCC
>VGIZ01000122.1 GCA_016867675.1 Candidatus Aenigmatarchaeota archaeon
TACCCTGTCGCAAGGGTGAGATACGGCTACACGACCAGCACGGTCAAGTCCATAACATTCGGCACGAGCAGCGAGCTCAGGAGCATTCAGGACAGGGGCGGGACACTGCCTGCTGACACCATCAGCACCACATCAGGGCCCGTCGCCATAGACATAGTTTCAAAGGGCCCGATAAGGGTTTCCGGCAGCGGCGTGGAGTTCCCGATTGAGATAGCGCTGAGCAACGTCGGCGGCGGCATAGCCTGCACAGAGGGATGCAGCGCGGCTAACTGGAACAAGGTAAGCCTCACCATAAAACTGCCTGATGATGTCACCCCGACCGAAGGGTGCGGGATCGGGATGACCGGGACAGGAATGACCGGGACAGGGATGAATGGCGCCGTCTACACGCTGTGGCGCGGCAAGACCAACACAATAGGCTGCAGGCTCAGTGCAAGCTCGATCACTGGCAGAATACAGAAGCTGATAACAGTGACCGCAAAATATGACTACATCGTTGACGCGACGACGAGCCTTACCGTCACAGGTGCAAGCTAGGCGAAGTCTCCAATGCCCTTCTGTTTTGAATGCACTTTGCTAGGTTGAGGCTTGCGCGCACCCCCATCTTCCTTTGCTTCGCCAATCATGGCCACGCCGTACACGCCGTCGTAGCCCGGCTTGAAATGGATGCGGCCACCCCTGTTCTCGAGGATGGTTTTCACGAGCAGGTCGTTGCCTGTCGCCTTCGCAAGTTCGCCCTCGTCGGCGTCCAGCATCACGGCGAACTCGCTGCCGAAAGCGCCAACCAGTTTGTTGTAGATGTCCCGGGTCTTATTGCCCGCGACTGGGGCGCCGAGAACCGCTGCAACAATTTCCTGCAGCGGCAGAAATGATTTGAAAGGTATCGCGTTGTTTGGTTCGTATCCTTCTTCCCTGTCCGCCAGCTCATTCACGCGATGCAAAACACCTATTGTTAATGGCCTCTTGCATACAGGGCAGATGTTTTTGAGGGCTTCGGCTTCTTCCGGGGGGCATGAAAAATTGCAGTTCCTGTGCCCGTCAAAATGATATTTTCCCTCTTCCGGAAAGAATTCTATAGTGAAAGGCAGTTCTTTCGCATTTTTTGTTCTAATGGCTTCTATGACTTTTTTGTAATCAACGCTTCCGATATCAAACGCACAGCACTCTCTTCCAAGTCTCCATGGGTATGGGCTGTGCGAATCGGAAAAGGAAACCAGCGTGTACCTGTCTAATTGCGACAAACGCCAATTCATCCTAGGATCGCTGCTGAGGCCGGTTTCCAATGCATGGATGTGTTTTGATGTGTCTTTGAAGCAATCTTCTACAGAGTTGAACCCTGACATCGAGCCGAAAAGTGAAAACCAAGGCGTCCATATGTGCGAAGGTATTATTTCTACGTCTTTGCTGATACGCATAAGCGCGTCTGTGATTTCTATGCACGAGCGCGCAAATATGGGACGCCCATCATAATCAAGCCTGCCTATTTTTGCCAGGAATTCGTTTATCTGCCCAACAACCTCCAGGTCCGGAGCGAGTAATATTAGGTGCACGCGCCTGCCATTCTTTTTGTCAAGCTCTGATTTTTGCGAATAGATTAGAGATATTTCTGCGCTTGGAATAAATTTCGTTCCATTCAATTCATATATTCCGTTTTCTTGGGTCAGCTTATCTTTGAGTTCATTGAAATATTTAGGATGCGTAAAATCTCCGGTGCCAAGAATGCTTATCCCTTTAATCTTAGCAGCCTTGGACAGGGATTCTATATTCATGGCCGGGCTTGTAGCGCGAGAGTAATGCGAATGTATGTGCAAATCAGCAAACACTAAACCCATTTTTCACCCTCCCCATATAATCATCATTGATTAATTCGAGGTCCAACAGCTTTTTATAACCGCAATACCACCAGTCTGAGCGAGCGCGCCAAATGACCCGACCGAGCGGTGACTGGTGGATGGGCGAGCTCGCCAATCATAGATTTATAATTTAAAACTTTCACTCGTACAAATCCGTGTCCTTCTTGTTCCTTTTCTTCTCGGCGAGCAGCGCCTTCTCGTTCCTGTCAATCCACTTCTTCGCCCTGTCGGCGGCGGCCTTGGAGTCGCCGATGCCCGAGCTGTTGCCCACGCCGAAGACAAGCACGCGGCCGCCCTTCTTGGTCCTTGACAGGCTCCGCTTCAGGGACTCCACGACCTCGGGCACGGCGTCCTTGACAGCCTTCCTCATGGGCATTATGGCCTCCTCAGGGCTCATCTTCACGATTATGGAATCCAGCGGCAGGTCATGCCTGACCGCGACCTCCTCTATGTAATAGCGGTCTGTGCCAGGCCCGCCCATGGCAACGCCGACGCCCTCCGCAACGCTGCCTGTCTTCTCACCTTCAAGCTTTGCGGCCGCGTCAACGGTTATTATCATGCCGACCTTCCTTTTCCTGATGACCCTTTCAACAACCTTGCCCGGCATGCCAATCCTGCCGCCTGGCCCGCTGGCCTTCATGACCAGCAGCCTCCGCCCCATC
>VGIZ01000123.1 GCA_016867675.1 Candidatus Aenigmatarchaeota archaeon
ACGGGCCTATTCGCTTGTGCAGGTTGTCAAAACCAGTGCGCAGCCGCTTGGCGCCGACGCCGCACTGGACAGCGGCTCCGAATACACAGCCGAAACCAGCGGCGCGCAGATAACAGCCAACATAAGCGCCACAGCGTATCCTTTCCCGAGGACGCTGGCAGGCGTGGCAGGCATGGCGTCATGGGTCCACGGCTACCTGACTTATGACAGGTCGGTATTCGGGCTGAACAAGCCCAGCGACTGGGTGCTTGCCAGCAGGCGCGGCGTCTGCGTTGAGTATTCAAACCTGCTGGCAGCCATGCTGCGTTCCAAGGGCATAGCCGCGAGATACGCAAACGGCTACGCCTATTCAACCGAGGACAACAGCCTCATAGGACATGAATGGATTGAAGTCGGACTAGCCGCCTCAACCGAAAGCCCCGCTTTCGGTGAGCACCGAGACTCTTGTCTCGGTTGCTCCGCGGCAGAACCTTCTGGTGCATGGGTCGGCTTTGACCCGACGTGGCTGGAGGGAGGCTTCATTGACGCGACGCATATGAAGACTTCTATCTCAAAGGACGGCGTGGAGAAGGAAACGCTGAGCTACCTGGGAAACGGCGACCTTGACTGGCAGAAGAATCCCGAGAGCGTGGAGCTGCTCAATTATTCGGCAGGCTACAGCACCGCAATATCCATCGAAGCGCCCCAGAGCCTGCCGCTTGCCGGAGGCGGCTATGTGAAGGCAACAATCTCCTACCAGGGCTGCACGATGGCGCAGCTGAGGGTCTCGTCCTGCACAAACCAAGCGGGCAGGGAGATACTGCATGTCCAAGGCGGCACAAGGAACCTGTGGCTGTGCGGCTCGGCAACAGCGTTCTGGGCATTCACAACATCCCTTGCAGGCGGCTATGCCTACAGCTGCCCTGTGCTGGCCTATGACCAGTCGGGCGCGGAAGCTGAAAGGACAATTTCAATAAGCGGCGGGGCCGCGGGGCAGCAGCCGGCCATAAGCGGGCCTGACTCGGCAGGCGTCAACAAGCCATTCACCATCCAGACCAGTCCTGGCAGCAGGCTCTTTTCAACAGAACTGGGAGAAGGGACAAGCCCATGGACGCTTACCCTCATGGAGCCCGGGACCTACCATTTCTACGCATACGCCAACGGACAGCTTGCCCAGAAGCCGGTTGAGGTGCGCTCTGTTGAGGAGTTCGAGCTCACGGCGGCAGCGCCCGCATCCGTGAACCAGACCAGGAGCTTCATAATCAGCGCTGCGCTGAGGAACATAGGCTCGTCAGCCAAGGCTGTCACGCTGAAGGCCGTCTTCGGCAACCAGACGCAGGAGCAGCAGGCCAGCATTGACGCAGGCCAGTCCCAGACATTCGCGTTCAACCTCACTGCCTATGATGCGGGCACGATAAGATATACAATCTCCGCCATGTCGGATTCCTACACGGGCTACTCAGGCGTCATAGACGTCATCCCCGCGCCGCCCGCTCCGAAGGGCATCCTTGACCTCATTCTGGATGCCCTGAAGGGCATGATGGACTGGCTGGCGGGGCTTTTCGGGGCGAAATAAGCATGCGCGCATGATGTGATGCATGATGCAATGCCTTTATAAATCTACCAGCTATATCACTACAAGTTAGTGACATCTCATAGTTTCAAAACATCCTTTACAGCCACAGGCTCACGCCGTTCAGAGCGATTCGCTTCGCGTCTGGACAGTTGGCTCGTAGATAGAAAACGACACCATGCGACAACGAAAGACCACGGTGGTCTTCCGCAGGTGTCCTCTGATTAGAAAGGAGACTGACGAGATAGAAAACAAATTCTGTTCAACCTCACCCTCAATGGAGTGAGTTTCGGATAAACCAAACAAGAAACCAAGAACCTCTGAAAGGAGAACGAACATGAAAGCTGTATTGTGGACTGTGTTTGTGCTGTTTGCCTTGTTCGCAGCGGTCTTCCTGATTGTTCAGGGCTACCGCATGGACAGGGATATCGACAGCCTGATTGACCGTGCTCAGGTGGCTGCCGACCGTGACGATATGCTCAAGTATGTCAACCAGTTGAAGACCAACATGGAACACTGGGGCATGACCGAGGGTCACACGGCACTCATCTTCAAGAACCCTCGGAACGACATGGCTCTCCACTACGAGGCTGTGAAGAAGATTATCGAACGCCTCGAAGCCATCAAGGAGTTGCCGAAGAACGAAACTGGGTATCAGGTCGCACTCAACGACCTGCGAGGAACCATACGGGAGTTGCCCAACCCTGCCAAGGGTTGGCTGTGGGTATGTTATGGCTGGTGGTTCCTGCTCATCGGAATTGTGCTGCTGATTGCGGCTGTGGTAGCCATTCGGGAATACCTTTTCGACTGACGGCTGTCAGCCATGCAGCACAACAGGAACGGACTCCAAATCCGTTCTCTGTTTATTGTGTCTACTTGTAGGGATAGCGCAGCGAGGGTGTCCGATACAAATAAGCACACGTCGCCCCTATCTTGCGTCCTGCCCCATCAGTCTT
>VGIZ01000124.1 GCA_016867675.1 Candidatus Aenigmatarchaeota archaeon
AAGTACGGCGTGCAGTCCGTGTTCCGCGGCGGCGGCATAAGCGCGCCCAAGGCCTACATGAGGTTCATGAACCCCAAGGGCAGGAGCTTCAGGATTTTCTCGAATGCGCTGTGAACCTCAAGCATACCGTACAAATATGAAAAGATGCTCTATCTTTTGAAGTGCTATGGTCTAAGTCCCAGCGGTGAGAGTTGAACTCACAACATATCGGTCTTAAGCTCCTCGTTTGTTGCGAGGCACAGCCGACTGCTCTGCCAGGTTGCCCATGCGGATGGTTCTCAGCCGCATTTTGAGCTACGCTGGGCTATGGTTTGTTTATTGTGTTTGTTTTATAAATAACGAGTTTGCCGCTCACTCCACGCCCAGCAGCTTCCTGAAGATGAAGTTGCCCGCTATGACGACGATGAAGTACCACCAGAACCAGTTGAAGCTGTCGCCTATGAAGGGTATGGTGAACGGCGCTGCAATGGACATGTCTGCAAAGCGTGCCGCCAGCGCGCCCAGCACGAAGATGAACAGCAGCATGGACGCCATCATGGGCTTCATGTTCATTCGGAAGACAGCCTGGTTGGACTTCAGCATCTCTGTTGTTAGCCTCGTCGCCTCCTTGGTGTCGCCTGATTTCGTGGCCTTGTTTGCCCTGTCCTTCAGGTCGTTCATATCCTGCTTCAGCCTGCGCATCTCCGCAGGCTTCGTGAGCAGCCTGTAGAGCACCGCAGTGGCGAACGCCAGCAGCACCGACCATATCAGAAGCTCGATGAATGGCTCCATGTCATCACATCTTGCTCACATGTCCCACAGACTGGTTTTGCATCGTCATCATCCCAGTCCGTGGCTGCATAGTTGTCACTTATTATCTTTGATATAAGTGAGCGGTGCTACTTAAATTGGTTGGTGATTGGCTCTCTTGATTATTGGTTCAGAACGCTGCGCTCTTGCAGGCGGAGCAGTGACGCTGATATGCGATTTTGCTGCGACCAACAGAAGCTGGTAAATTATTCCATCGCAGCCCTGAGCGCGTCAGCCGTTTCCTTCAGCGCGTCCCTGACCCTGCCTGACCTGACCCTCACAACCCTGAGCGGCGCGCCTGACCTCAGGCTGAAGAGCCCTGCCGCCTGCCGCTCAAATCTCTGGTGCCCCCAGTCCACGTGCTCGTGCTCCATGTAGGCGTCAGCCCTGCGCGGCAGTATCTCCATGAGGATGATGAGGTCGGGCTTTATCGTGTCCACGATGTCATCTGTCATCACAGGCATGTAGCCGTGGAGCGTCTTCCTTGTCAGCCCTGCGGCAAGGATGATGTTGCCGCTCTTCTTCTTGAGCGATGAAACGACGGCTTTCTCCAGCTTCACAAGCGCGTTGTCGCGCATCCTGGAGAGCCTGCCTATGTCGCGCTCCGAGCTGATGTCAGGGATGAAGTCAGCAGCCTTCACCAGCGTGTTCGCAGGCATCATTGTCTTGTAGCCCTGCAGCACCATCTCGGTTATCTCATCCCTGCCCGAGTCATCTATGCCCGCGACCAAAACTATCATGCAGCCACCCCCAGACGGCATCCGCCGTCTCTGATTTCATCAGGACGTGCCCGAGTCCGCCGACTCGGTTGCACGTCATGAAACTCCTATTCAATCAGCCTTCGCAACGCAGGGTGCATGTCCTCCATGTGCTGCGCCGCAAGCTGCTCGTACAGATTATATATTATCATGGTTGTCAATAAAAGCCCTGTCCCTGTCCCCAGCGCGCCTGTCATGTCGGCGTAGGACGCGAGCGCGCCTACAAACGCGCCGCCCATCACAGCGAGCGCGGGTATGTACCTCTCCAGCACGCGCTCGGTTATCCTTGTGTCGCGACGGAAGCCCGGTATCTGCATGCCCACGCCCTCTATCTGCCCCGCCACTGACCTTGAGTCCATGCCTGACGTGGCGACCCAGAACACGGCGAATATGGCCGAGCCGACTATGAGGAACAGCGAATAGGCCAGCACCCTGGCGACGTCAACGAGCTGCACGCTCATCAGCGAGCTGAGCCCCGTGCTGTATATCGCGGCGAGATAAAGGGCGGCGCCTACTGCGCACATCACTGCAACTATTTTTATCGGGTTCCTCTTCATCCTGTAGGCGAGGAAGGCGCCTATCATGGCCATGACGCCTATGGTTATCATGAGCTGCGCTATGAACAGGCCTGACGCGCTGCCTATTCCGGGCGGCGTCAGGAAATACACAAGCCCGCCTGTGACCTGACCGCTGGCGTCAAATGTGCCAAGCCATGTCATCCCGCGGTCTGCCGCTATCCTGCCCATGAGCTGGACGTTGGCGAGCAGCGCCGCGACAAGTATGACAGGGATGTTGGACGTGTAGAACAGCTTGAGCGGCCAGCGCCTGCCGAATCCGCGGATGTTGCCGAACGCCAGCGGTATCTCCACCCTTATGGCGTTGGTGTAAACCACGATGAAGAACACAAGCACCGTTGCTATGACAGGCAGCATGGTAATAAACGCATTCAATATT
>VGIZ01000125.1 GCA_016867675.1 Candidatus Aenigmatarchaeota archaeon
GATATGCGCGAGCTGCGCGAGGTGCTGGGTTCACGCGGCTTCCAGATGACCGTCATATACGGCAGGAGAAGGGTGGGCAAGACGGAGCTGGTGCTGAACGCGACGAAGAACAGGAAAAGGGTGTATTACCTCGCCACCGCCGGCAACAACCTGGCGCGATTCCACGAGGCGTGCGCGGCCTTCGATGGGAAGGCCGCGAAGCTGAGGGCGGACTGGGAAGTGCTGTTCGGCTTCCTGAGGGGCAGGGCCGAGGCCGTCATAATAGACGAGTTCCAGAACCTGATAAGCGAGGACGCGGGGATACTCAGCCTGTTCCAGTCGATAGTCGACGTCACCCTCAGGGGCTCCGGCATGAAGCTCTTCCTGCTCGGCTCGTCTGTTTCCATGATGACCTCAAGGGTGCTGAGCTACAAAAGCCCGCTCTACGGAAGGCGGACAGGCTCCATGAACCTGAAGCCCGTGTCCTTCTTCGAACTTGCCGAATTCTTCCCGAGGGCGGGCACGGAGGAGCTGATGGACATATACGGCTTCGCCGACGGGATACCATACTACCTGATAAGGATTGACAGGGGGTTCTGGCCCTGGCTGAAGGGCGAGCTGGGGCGGCGCAGGACGTTCCTCAGGGATGAAGTGGACTTCCTCATAAGGTACGAGTTCAGCGACGTGGGCACCTACAGGCTGCTGCTTGAAGCCATAGCAAAAGGCAAAACCAAGCTCAACGAGATAAAGGAATTCATGGGCGCAAGCAGGACAGACATAGCGCCGTACCTTAGCAACCTGATTGGGGTCGGCCTCATCAGCAGGGAGCTGCCCGTGACGGAAAGCACGAAGTCCAGGAAGGGCAGGTACAGGATTTCGGACAACTTCCTGAGGTTCTGGTTCAGGTACATATACCCCAGCCTAAGCTCCATAGAGGAGGGCGCGTTTGACGTAAGCGCAATAAGGGCTGATTACAGCGCCTATCTGGGCCGCGTCTTCGAGGATGTCTGCAGGCAGTTCATCGCAAGGAAAATGCCGGCCCATTTCACGAAGATAGGAAGATGGTGGGAGGGCGACAAGGAAATCGATATAGTGGGGCTCAACGATAAGACGGGCGAGGCGCTTTTCGTGGAATGCAAATGGAAGGACAACGTGAATGCCGCCGCGGTGCTCGCCGACCTGAAGGAAAAAGCTGTTCATGTTGCATGGAGAAACGGCAGAAGAAAGGAGAAGTATTGCATAATTGCCAAGTCATTCAGCAAGAGGGCGGACGGTTGCGTACTTTTTGACCTGGATGACATGAGGAAATACATGAGAAGGTGATGATATGCGTCTGTTGCTTGTGTTGTTGCTTCTTGCCGCCGCGCTCCCGCAAACAGCCCTCGCCCTGCCCGACAGCATCTATGTCACGGTGCCCAACGGCACCGCGAGGTGCATGACGCTCGTGCTGCCTGACGACTCGGGATGGATGGGCAGGGGCGACGTTGAGTATTCGGTGTCCATGGTTCCTGAGTCATCCAGGACGTGGTCTGACTTCAGCCTCCAGACAACAAGGAGGATAAACGAGAACAACAGCTGGCAGCTGCCCGTATGCTTCACGCGCAGGTCCAACGCCAGCTGCGGGGAGCGCTTCACGCTGACCATAAACTCCTCGGTAGGAACGACGCGCATGATAACAGGCGGCGCGTGCGAGAGCGCGTTCGCGGGTGTGAGCACAGCGCCCGCCGCGGCAGGGCAGAGTGTGGGCTCTGCGCTCAACAGCAACTTCGGCTTGTTTGACCTTGCATTCGCCGAGCAGGGCTATCATGTCCAGCCCGGCGGGATTGCGAACGTGACAGCGCTTCTAAGCAGTTACCAGAGCGGCGCGTCGCTGCACATCACGCTAACCTCAGGCACTGGCATCAGCGTATCCCCGGCTGCGCATGACGTTGATTTCGGCTCGTTAGGAGGGCAGAGGCAGGTCGCGTTCCAGGTGCAGGCGCCTTCAACGTCAGGCATATATGACCTTGCGCTGGCAGGCAGCGTCGCAGGCTGTTCAACATCAGCATGCACCATAACAAAACACGCAAGCCTCTCGGTCGGCGGCACCCTGCCTGCGAGGGGCGGGTTCAGCAGCCAGCTCTTCCCGGCGTCAATAAACACCGAGCAGGGCAAGCCCGTTGTCTTCCGCCTGACAATATACAACAACGAGGGCGCAAGGAGCTTCAATATCAGCATGCTCAAGCCGTACGGGCTGGAAACGGACTTCACGGAGACCAGCCTTGCTGTCGGCGCGGGTGCCCAGAATTCCATTGACTTCAACATCACGCCGACAGGCATGGAGAGCTCCTACGAGTTCAGCATGCACGTCAGGTCAGGCGATGTCACGAAGCTTGCCACAGGCTACCTGAATGTCAACGGCATGGCGGCAGGAGCGGCGCGCGGGCTTGAGCAGGCGCGGGCAACAGGCAACCAGTCCGCCATGGCTCAGGCAACGCAGGCATACAACCAGTTCCAGTCAAACCC
>VGIZ01000126.1 GCA_016867675.1 Candidatus Aenigmatarchaeota archaeon
GACCCATCTCAGGCATCGCCCGCGAATGTCCTCAGGAAGCCTTCCATGGAAATCCAGCTCTCGTCCTTGTAGTTGCTGTTCAGAGCGTCCTCTATCCTGAGGAAGGACCACTTGCCCCTGCCGCGCCAGCCAAGGAAGCCCATGGCGCCCGCCTTCTCGCACCATTCCCTGAAGGCGCTGACCTGCGCAGCCTCAAGATAGGGCTTCCTGTTCCAGGTCTTTATCTCAAAGGCGAGGACAAGCCCCTTCCTTATGGCCACGATGTCAAGCGGATAGATGGCGCCGCCGCTGCTCGGCGCGCGCATGACCGAGAAGCCGCGGCTGTTCAGGATGTGTATCAATTCGCGCTCTCCTTTTGCTCCTTTGGAATAAGACGGCATGAGATATGCTTGTTTTCCGCGCTTTTATAGAACCGCGATAAGTTTAAATTGACGAACCCCATATCTGTGTGTGACGTAGGCTCTTAAACTGGAATGGCGTATAAGGCATAACCAGTTTGAGAGTCATGTGTTGCATAGGAGCGCTGAAACACATGGAGACGAATGAGTTTGAGCTGGCGACGCAGCAGCTGGCGAAGGACATCGTGGGAGAGATAGTGCTGTCCAACGCGCCGGAGGATGTGATACGCAAGTGGCGCGGCATCTTCAAGATATCCCAGAAGGAGTTGGCGGCTGAGCTGGGCATCACGTCGTCGGTGGTTTCCGACTACGAGTCAGGCAGGCGCGCCTCGCCTGGCATAAAGGTGATAAGGAAGTACATAGAGGCGCTGCTCAAGATAGACAGCCGCAAGGGCGGCAACATCATACGCAGCTTCGCCAAGAACATAAAGACCCAGCCGCTGTCCGAGGCTGTCATAGAGATAAAGGAGCTGCACAAGGGCGTCAGGGCTTCGGACTTCTGCAGGCAGATAAACGCGCCTGTGATAAACAGCGCGCCAGGGCTTGACCACGAGGTCTACGGCTACACCATCGTGGACTCGCTGAAGGCAATAACAGAGCTGTCGTTTTCAGAGCTCATAAAACTCTACGGCCTGACAACCCAGCGCGCGCTGATATTCACCAAGGTGAGCACAGGCCGCACGCCAATGGTCGCGATAAAGATGACCAACCTGCACCCTGCTGTCGTCATACTCCACGGGCTCAGCGCAGTGGATGACGTCGCAAAGCGCATAGCCGAGGTCGAGGGCATACCGCTCGCTGTCTGCAAGCTGGAAACCGTCGAGGCCATAGTCGAGGCGCTGAAGAAGCTTGAGGGGTAATTGGCGTTTGGGGTGTTGTTGTTGGTTGTGACACTGCCCCTTCAACAAAATCGCAGGTTCTATAACCAATAACCGATGGAACCAAGAACCAACTGAGCGAACTTGATTGCGTCCTGATGTCAGCACGCCCCTACCTGCATGCAGCATGTCCATCAGGATAACATTTGGCTACATTTTGATGTGGAGCTACGCTGTAGCAAGCTACAGGCAGCTCCAGCTTCACATCTTGATATGGAGCGCACGCATGACCTGCTCCTCGGTGATTGTGGGCTTCAGCAGCCTGACGAGTTTTATCTTCAGCCCGACCTGGTCCAGCTCCTCGGGTATGACGATGTCAAGGAACGGCGCCATCCAGATGTCAATGGTGCGGGAGACTATCCACTTGTGCAGCCCTGTCCTGCGCGCGATCTCGCTGACGCTGAGGTAGCCCTCGTCGTTGCTTGAGGAGTCCTTCAGCACAGTGAATATCTTCCTCACGTTGGCTACCGTGTTCTTGTAGAACTGGCGCTGGCCTGACACCATAGCATTATTGACCCAATCAAATTATTTAAGCTGCCACGCTCATAGCCATTATAGTGAAACGAGGGAACGGGGTCGGGAAGGATGGCTTGGCTTGAGGTTGAGACGAAGTTCAGGGTCCATGACGCGAAGGAGATGCGCAAACGGATTGAGAAGATAGCGGTTTTTGAGAAGAAGAGGAAGAAGGCGGACGACTATTTCGCGATAAAGCGGCGCGGATATCCGCACAAGGCCTTCAGGATAAGGGCGACCAAGGACGAATACGTCGTCAATTTCAAGAAGTGGCTGACGGAGTATTGGGACACCGACATCGTGGTGAAGCGGGAGTTTGAGTTCAAGCTCACTGGCAGGGAGCACGTCGAGCACCTGCTGGAGCTGTTCAGGGACCTCGGCTTCTCGGAATGGATAAGGAAGACCAAGGTCTCGGAGTCCTACCGCTACAGGAAGGACAAGAGGGCAGGCATCGAGCTGAACAACGTGGAGCACCTCGGCTACTTCGTGGAGATTGAATACCTGTGCCAGCCGCACGAGATGGAAAAGGCGAAGCGGGTGATAAGGGAGATACTGAGGAAGCTCGGCGTCAGGCACAAGGACATTGACAACACAGGCTACACAAGGATGCTGTGGGACAGGGGCATCAGGGACAGGAAGGACTTCCTGAAATGACGTGAATGGATTTGAATGAAATACATT
>VGIZ01000127.1 GCA_016867675.1 Candidatus Aenigmatarchaeota archaeon
CGTCGCAGTCCGCGCAATCCAGCGCGTAGTGGTCCTGTATTATGGTCTTTCCTGACATCAGGATTGACCTGAACTCATCCCTGGTCAGCGCCCTGTCCACCACAGAGGGCGTCTGGACCTGCTGGCTGCTGCCGCCTGAGTTGAAGTTTATGCCCATTATGGCGAAGCCTGCGACCGAGAATATCATCAGCAGGCCGATGAAAATCGCCATGGCGCGCTCCTTCATCATGTCAAATCACCAATCATGTCAGATTTAGTTATTTTAGCTCGGCTGTACTTAAAACGCTTTGCAGTTGGCAACGAGGTATCGCCACTGATGCAGCAATGCTTCAACAAAAGAACAGCTTTCGTTACTTAAATGGTTTCCCGTACATTTCCGAGAAAGCCACCTCCGAGACAGGCCTCCTCGCGGGCTTCCTGGGCTTCTCCTTCGCGTAGCCCAGCGTTATCATGGCCATCGGCCTGACGTTTCCGGGCAGGTTGACGGCGTTCTTCACAGCCTGCTCGTTGAACGCGCCCACCCAGCATGTCGCAAGCCCCCTGTCCGTGGCGGCTAGCATGAGGTTCTCGACAGCAGCAGCGGTGTCCTGCGCCGCATAAAGGCTCACCCCGCGTTCTCCATAAGCCGCCTCTATCTTGTCCATGTCAGCGCAGACAACGACAATGACAGGCGCGGACGCGATGAACGTCCTGCCGAAGCAGGCATCGCCGATGGCCTGCCTGGTATTCGGGTCTTTCACGACGACGAAAACCCACTCCTGGGTGTTGCCGGCTGACGGCGCCTGCGTCGCCAGCTCTATCAGCTCCCTGACAACAGCATCGTCAACCTTCGCGCTGCCGTAGCTGCGCACGCTCGCCCTTTGCCTTATGGCCTCGTCCGTGTTCATAATCACATTCCTATGAGCATGAAGACAGCCAGCGAAAGCAGGCCGAACGCCGCGCCAATCAGCCAAATCGCATGCACCAGCTCCTTCTCCGTGAGCCTGAACAGCCTTTCCAGCTCAAAGTAGAGCGTTGTAACATACTTCCTTTCAGGCGGCACAAGGATGCCGTTCTCTGTCCTTGAGAATTTTTGTATCGGCTTGCCTCGCGCGACGCTGAAGCTGGTTATCAAGCCGTTTATTATATAAGGCATGCTCGCAATAACGCCGACGAATTCCATGTTGCCGACTATGACAGCTGCGGCTATGGCCGCACCTATTGTGAACGTGCCCACATCGCCAGGGAAGACGCGCGAAGGAAACCTGTTGTATTTCAGGAAGCCCAGGCAGGCTGCGGCCATGGCGAACATCAGCACATAAACCAGCGGCCTGCCAGCGATGAGTCCGGCCACACCGATGAAGCTGCAGGTTATGAAGCCCAGACCTGCCTCAAGGCCGTTGTAGCCCGCCAGCATGTTGGTCGCGTTGGCAAGGACAGCCACCCCTACTGGTATGAAAAGCAGCGGATAGATGACGCCGAAGTCAACAAGCCCGACGAACGGCACAATCATGGTGTGGTCGCCCGCCTGCAGCGCCATGAGCGGTATTGCCGCGAATATGGGAAGCCATGCCTTGTATTTCTGCCTGATGCCGAACAGGTCGTCGCAGATGCCTATCAGCCCCGTGAGCATTATCGTCAGTATGGCGCCGAACAGCGACACAAGGTCGCCGTTGACGAATGGTATTGCGATGAACGCGCCGACAGAGAAGCCAAACACCACAGCAAGCCCGCCCATCTCTGCGACCTGCGTGCCGTCCTGTTTGTGGATGTCATGCCCCGTCACTCCTGACTCCATAAGCCTCCTGATAAAGATAGGCGTAACCACCAGCGTCGATATGAGGGATGCAAGGAAAACAAGCAGAACCCAGTACATAAAAACACACCACACCATCAAACCTTATTGCCGGACTTGTCAACCTTTCCATGGATGACAGCAGGATTGCCGTAAACAAGCGCGAAGTCTGGCACGTCCTTGGTGACGACCGAGCCCGCGCCCACCATGGCCCATTCGCCGACACACACCCCGGGCAGCAGAACCGAGCCCGCGCCTATGCTGGCGCCCTCATTCACGGTGACGCCTGAAATCTTCCAGTCCTTGTCACCCTTCAGGCCGCCGTCGGGATTGACAGACCTCGGCACCTTGTCGTTCAGCAGGCAGCAGTGCGGCCCGAGGAAAACGCAATCATGCACCACAGACCCCTTGAACACAGAAACGTTGTTGCCTATCTTCACCCTTTTGCCGATTTTCACGCCGGTGTCTATGTAGGCGTTCTTGCCGACTATGCATTCCTTGCCGACGATGGCGCCCTCGCGCACCTGTGCGTTGTTCCATATCTTCGTGCTCGCGCCTATCTTCGCCTTGCCGGAAACCTCCGCCGTCCCATGTACAAAATGCTCCATAAGCCACCATTTATTTTTCATTGCCGTTATTTACATGCACCCTCTCGGCCTCCAGCGCTGTCTTCAGTA
>VGIZ01000128.1 GCA_016867675.1 Candidatus Aenigmatarchaeota archaeon
CTGAAGAAGCTGAAGGAGAACATGCGGCCCATAGAGTTCAAGCACATAGTCCAGAACCCCAAGGGTGCGTTCGCCGTCGTGTATTCGCCTGCCAAGAGCGAGTTCTACCCGATGGAGATTACCGACACATACAGGAGCGTGATGGATGTCCAGGTGCCTGTCATGGAGGAATACACCGAGGAAGTCAAAGTCCCCGACAAGCGCATGAAGGAGGGCTTCAGGACAATCCAGCAGCCCGCCCAGAGGCAGAAGATTGACAAGGAGGGCAAGCCGATGTTCGCCACGCAGACCGTGGAAGTGCGCGGCCTGCTGGAGCCTGTCAACGAGGACCAGAAGGCGTTCCTCATCACTGAGCAGGAGAGGGCGCAGATGCGCCACGGCAGGCAGTCGCTGCTTGAAAAGCTGTTGCCTGTGATTACTTATATGATGATTGGCGTAGGTCTTGCCCTTGTGTTCCTGTTCTGGGCTGAGGCGGCGAAAGTTGTGCTGGGGCAGACGGCTGCGGCGCAGGGAATGCTCGAGCAGATAGCCCACATACTCAGCGGCGTCAAGACGCTTGTGCCGGGGTGATGGCATGACAACGGTTCTGACATGGGAAATAATGCTCGCGGTTTCGATTGCGTTCGCGTTCATATTGGTGGCTGTGATAAGCTACATCCATGCGAGAGCGGATGACGAGGAGGAAGATGGGGATGACAAGCCCAGGTCAGTGGAGGAAGAACCAGCAGACAGCCATAGACGAAGAAAGTAAGGTTGATTTTAAGGGCATGAAGTTCGAGTATGAATACGAGCTCGCCATGGCCATGCGCGCTTTCATCAACGCCCGCATCTTCGGGCTCGATTACCTCGACTCAGCCATGGCCATCATAGAGAACAAAATTGTGGACGCATATAAGGACGAGCAGTACAGCAGGGACATCGAACAGGCCAACACTATGCTGTCCGAGAGAAGGATGTTATGCAGGAGCAAGAAGGGCTTCGACTACGACAAGTACAACCAGGCAGTCCATGACAACATCATGGCGCGCTACAAGGCAGTCAACGAGCTCCTCTTCAGGAAGAACATGGCGCCGCAGTTGGCAGAGTATGGAGTGCTGGATTAGCATGACCATCCACGAGGGCGAAGTGCCGCACAACTATAACAAGCCCATTCTCCGCACAGTGTACCGCTACATCATGATACAGCAGGGGAATATTTTGATAGGCGTGACAGGCCGCGTCAGGCACGGCAAATCGCATACCGCAATACATATTTTAAAGGGGTGGAACAGGAAGCTGCATATCAAGGATTGCCTCGTTTATACGGTTACTGAACTCATGAAGCGGACACTGACCTGCATACTTATCGACGACAAGCCGCTGTCGGAAGAAACTTACATGGGCTTCAAGAGCACTGATGAGATGAACCTATGGCTCAACCAGATGCAGACTGAAGGCCGCATGCGCATCAAGCCCGGCAGGGTAATTGTGTTCGACGAGGCTGGGGCGGGCGTGTTCGTCAGGACTTTCTTCAGCCAGGACAACATCACCATATCGAAGGTCGTCCAGCTGTGGGGCATGCTGCGCATGCTTATAGTCGTCGTCGTGCCCGAGCACATGGGCGTGGCTGAGAAGAACCTGCGGCAGTTCATGGACGTCGAGATACGCATGCAGCATGTCTACAGGACATACGGCTACGCCACCTGCATAGCTTATGAATACTTTGACAAGTCAGACCCCGACAACCCGAAGAAGCGCAGGATAAGCGGCTGCAAGTACGGCGGCAAGATTAAGATAACCGAACTGTCACCCGAGGACGCTGCAGAGTATGACCGCATCAGCGCGGTCATGAAGGTGTCGGCGCTGCTGGAGCTGGCGAGGGGCAAGCATGGGAAGAAAGCTGAGGAGAGAGATAGCAAGAAAAGTGACGACCTTGATATTTTGGAAAAGGAACTACTCGCAGGAGAGCTAACATTCAAGCGCCCAAACAAGCGCGGCGTTGGTGACATCTGGGATTTTGACCTGATGCACGCTGTCCTCAAGAAGCCGCTTGCGAAGCTTAGGGCAGCCGCAGCCAAGATTGACTATAAGCGCGAGAGCGGGATTGACCCTTCATAAACCACAAACCACAGGCAATTGCTGCGGCGCCAAGCTGGTTGATATGCACTCATGCACTCTCCGTAAGGATGTGATTGCCTTTTATGTGTGGAGTTAAAATTTTAATCCCATGGCCGCAAATGGAACATACTATGCGTTTTTGCTTTAATTTTCCTATGCTTTCTTCTGAAATAATTGGCTGGACTTTTTTATAACAGTATTTGCAGTATATCCATCTTTTAGAATCATCATTCTCATTATTTGAACATGATTTAATAGGTTTTATTATCCAACTACCTTTACCAACCTTTTTCGAACTGAATGTTTTGTAATGCTTCCACCCGCTTTTATCAGCCATCATTCTTCCACCCT
>VGIZ01000129.1 GCA_016867675.1 Candidatus Aenigmatarchaeota archaeon
CTGGCATTCTTGTGTATGGCTGACAGCTCCTCCACAACCTCTAGTATCGCAGACCTGACATCCTCGCTCGGCTCAAGGGCAACAAACAGGCGCATGTTATTAATTGGCCTTGTGATTAAAATTGGTTCTCTTGGTTCAGGGTCGCTGACGCAGATTGTTGTTGCTTGCTCATGCAGCCGATCACATAACAATGTCATGACCAATCCACCACACAAATGCTTTTAAATAAGGGCTTCAATCCTTTCTTCTGGGTGGAATCGTGGCAAGCCCGATGGAATTCTTCAGGTGGAAATCAAACCCCTTCACGTTTGACGTCATACCTGAGATTTTCGTCGGCAACATCCACGAGGTCAACCAGATTCTTGACAGCATAAACAACAGGAACAAGCTCTCCTTCATCGTAGGCACAACAGGCTCGGGCAAGACCACGCTGCTCAGGTCAATAGAGACGCGCTACGGCAACGACGGCTTCCGCCACGTCATCTACATCTCAAAGCCGCCGAAGGCAGCCGAGGACTGGGTCAAAGTATTCGGAAAGATTGCGGGCGGCGGGATGTTTTCTGTTTTTTCGCGCAGGGAAGAGACAAGCCTCTACAACCTCAGCGACAGGATGAACAGGAAGCTCAACGGCTCAAAGTGCCTGCTGCTGGTGGACGAGGCTCATGAGGCGTCGCTGGACAGCCTGGAGTGGCTGCGGGTGATGTCAGACCAGGTCGGCGGCATAATCACAGTGATGGCTGCGTTGCCTGCGCTGGAATCAAAGCTCAAGGACAACCTGGAAACATTCCTTCGCCGCGTCAGCACGCGCGTGGAGCTGACCAACCTTTCAAAGTCAGAGACGCGCGAGCTCATCAAGCGGCGCATAGAGAACGTGGGCGGCGACGACATCAGGCCTTTCACGCAGGACGCCATTGACGCCATCTACGAGCGCACAGGCGGCTTCCCGCGCGAAATCCTCAGGACGTGCAACGACTCTGTGCAGGAAGCTTTCAGGAGAGGCATAAGCACCATAGACGCCGAGTTCCTGACGGAGAACGGAAAGCCTGCGCAGAAGATGCCGCTGGAGTCCGTCAGGGAATTGCCTGAGAAGCAGCGCGTGCTGCTGGAAACGCTGCAGAAAAGGGGAGAGATGACCCCGTCCGAGCTGATAGACAGCGTATGCGAGCCAAACCCCGACGGGAGCAAGCCCGCTGCCTGCGACTCTCTCCTTGAGAGCTACAAGGACAACGAGAACGCCGTCCGTTCTGTCAACAACCTGCTCAACCGCCTGATGAAGGAAAGGATGGTCGAGAGGCGGAAGTCCGGGAAGGCTTTCAAGTATAAAGTTGCTCCCAGAGTGGCATCGCTTCTCGTGAGTGCATAAGCAACTTTGTACGCTGTGCAATTCTGATGCATGTTGCACTCAAGTATAAAGTTGCTCCCAGAGTTGCTAGTTTATTAGTGAATGCATAAGCAAATTGTACGCCCACCGGTTTATTCAGAACCCACCAGCTTCACAGCGTCCACGCAGCCCCAGTTCCATGACCTTGTCATTATCCTGACCTTGTCCGTAAGGTAATCCCTCTGTGCGAATGCCGCCTGCAGCATGCATTGCGCATTCGTGCCCTGCCACACGGCGTCCCAGCTGCCGTCAGGCTTCTGGAACTCAACCCTGTCGATGTTGAAATCAGCTGCAGAGACTCCAGTGAAATAAGCCTGCAGGGCTGAAGCATAGACCTTCTTGGCAAACGTCAATGTGATGGAGTCCGTTCCGCCAATGCCTTTCTTGCACCAAGCGGACGGGGACTTCCAGGAATTGCAGGAGCCATCGTTCGCTCCTGTCGCAAAGTCAGGCTTCCAGGCATCGTTGTAATAGGAAGTTGCAGCAGCAGCGCTTGCCCATTGCTGGAGTGTCTGGGAAGGCGTCTTGCACTGCCCGTTCTGGCATGTCTGCACGGAAGCGCAGGCGTTCCCGCAACTTCCGCAGTTATTGCTGTCCGCCATCAAGCTCGTCTCGCAGGCGTCTGCGGGGTTCTGGTTGCAGTTCGCGCTCCCTGCTGCACATGAGGCGCAGGAGGCAGGTGAGCCTGAACAATAACCTGTGTTTTCACAGTTCTGGGTTGCCTCCCATCCGCTTCCGTCCTGCTTGCACGTTTCAACTACATTCCCGTTGCATCTCTTTGAGCCAGGCGTGCATGCCTGGGAATTGCACTGCCCGCCCGAGCAGCCATACTGGCATGCGACGTCCCCTCCCCATTCCATGCAGCTGTCAGCATCATAGTTCCCGCATGTCTGCTTCGCGTCACCTGAACACCTCGTCTGTCCCTGCGTGCATTCGTCCGCGCATGAACCAGAACCGGGATAGCCCGTCAGCTTCGCTGCATCTACGCAGCCCCAGTTCCCTGCCTTGGTAGTCACCCTGACCCTGTTTGTAAGGTAGCC
>VGIZ01000130.1 GCA_016867675.1 Candidatus Aenigmatarchaeota archaeon
CTCCTCCATCAGGTTCTTGTCCGTGTGCGTCCTCCCTGCTGTGTCAGCCAGCACCACATCCAGCCCCGTGCTCCTGGCGTGCTGGACAGCGTCAAATATCACGGCAGCAGCGTCGGCGCCATACCTGTGCTTCACTATGTCAACCCCCACCCTCTTCGCATGGGTTTCCAGCTGCTCAATGCTCGCTGCGCGGAATGTGTCGCCTGCGGCTACCACAACACCATGCTTGTGCCTGGTCAGGTATTGGGCAAGCTTTCCGATGGAAGAGGTTTTGCCCGAGCCGTTGAATCCGAGGAACACAACCAGCAGCGGCCTTCCTTCCTTCCTCGCGGCCTTGATTTTCCCTTCCAGGTCAATGCTGCCCTGGTTGACAGCGTCAAATATGCTTTCCTCAAACGCGCGAAGGACGACCGACTCGGCCTGCGAGCGCTTGATGGGCTTCTCCACAAGCTTTTCCTTGAGCTCCTTCCTCAGAAAGTCAGACACCTCGATGGCGACGTTGTTCTGCAGCAGCTCGGTCTCGCTCTCGTCAAAGAACCCGTCAATGTCTTCGGCTGTCAGCGTCTTCTCCGTCACCGCGCCGCGCAGGCGTGAGAAGAGGCCTTTCTTTTCAGGCTCGGCGGCAGCAACAGCTTCAGGCTCCTTCCATATTTCCATGGTCTCGGCAGGAGCGCCCTCTTCTTCAGCAGGGCCGGCAAGCCTCTCATGGGCCTCGTCCTCCCTCACCTCGATGGGCCTCTCCGAGGGCGGCAGCGTAACTTTCGCCTTCCTCTTGGCCACGGGCGCCTTTGCTGCCCTTTCTGCAGCGGCGGGTTTAGCTTTGGCAGCAACTTCTTCCTCAGGCCCCTCTTCCTTCACCTTCCTCGCGAGCTTCTCCACGCCCTTCTGCAGCTGCTTCTTCAGGAAACCGAACATATCAATTGATTGGCAATGCCTTTTATATTGCTTGTTTCAACCTATTTTCATGAGAGCAGAAGACTGCTATGTTGCGTTTGAGGGCAGCAGGGAAAACGGCTTTAGGACGACAGTATACTACTGCCCGAAGGTTGTTGAAATACTTGCGCCGTTTATCATGGAAAAATATACGCCGCGCGGAAAGGGCGATATCACCATGGATACGGACCTCAGGTATGATTTGCAGCTTGGAGATGATGATTTTGCCTTTATCTGGCGCACATGCAACGGCCTGCTTGAGCTGGACGAATCCAACAAAACCATACCAGCAAGCGACATACGCGGCTGGACAACCTTTCATGACGTGGTGGATTCAATGGTAAAGGTTGCGTCCCCGAGATACAAGAGGTTTGTCCCCAGCAGAATAAAAAGAAGCGCGTGAAAATATGGAAAACATGAAAACCATCTGCATCATCGGCGCGGGGCGCGTCGGCGCGTCGGCAGCATTCGCGCTGGTGCTGAAGGGCTTCAGGAATATCCATCTTTACGATATTGACCAGAAAAGGGCGCAGGGCGAGGCCATGGACCTCTGCGACGTCGCCGGCGAGGCAGGCGCTGTTGAGGCATGGGACGAGCTGAAGAAGGCTGACATTTACGTAATGGCAGCAGGCAGGCCGAGGACAGCCGACATGAGCAGGCTTGACCTGCTGGAGTTCAATGCCAAGATTTCAGAGCCCGTCTTCAGGCGCATAGCTGAGCTGAACCCCGCCGCGCACGTCATTGTCGCGACAAACCCCAGCGACGAGATTGCTGACATTGCGAAGAAGTACCTCAAGAACATTGTTGTGTCTGCGTTCATCAACGACAGCAAGCGCGCGAGGATTGTCTTCGGCAGACCCATCAGGCTGGCGGGCACGCACAGCAACAGGCAGTTTGAAGGGCTGACAAAGGAGGAGGAGAAGCTCGTCAGCAAATATAACGGCCGCGCCGCTGAGATAATCTCCCTGAAAGGCTGCACGCAGTGGGGCGTCGCAAGCGAGATTGCGGAGCTGGTCGGGAAACTGGTCAAGAGGAAATGATATTTTCTGCGGCAACGCCTTCATGCAAATGCCCTGATTTTTGCAACAAGTCATCAGCACGAGCATCACCGGAGTTTGCTCTTTGCTTCAGCCCATCAGCCTATTAAACCTTTGCTCCAAAAATTGGCATGGCTGTCAATTCAGTGAACCTGCCGAGGAAGCTGGTCGCGGGACCGGGAGCCATCGGAAAGGTGGCCGAAACCTGCGGCGAGCTCGGCGTGGCGAAGAAGCCGCTGGTTGTAGCCGACCCAACGACAAAAGATATTTGCGGCGACGACATCATTGACGCGCTGCAGGGCTCAAGGCTGTGCATAGTCTCAGACTCCACGTTCCAGGAGGCGGAGAAGGCAAGATACGCCGCAAAGGGCTGCAGCTGCATAATATCAGCGGGCGGCGGCAAGGTCATTGACGTGGGCAAGCTGGCGGCAAGCCAGCT
>VGIZ01000131.1 GCA_016867675.1 Candidatus Aenigmatarchaeota archaeon
ATCCTGTAACTGCCCATCTGGACAACGGTCGCGCCCATCTTGCCTATCTCGATGAAGCTGGCAGGGTCTATGCGCACCTTGGACATGACCTCGTCCATGAGCTGCTCTATATCCTCCTCGGTGAGCTTTTTGTCGCCGAGCTTCACGAGCTGTATCGCGCCAGGCCTGCCCTTCTTGGCAAGAGGCACAACGCCTGCCTTCAGGTGCACGCTCTGCGTGTCCCTGTCAAAGAAGCCCTCAATTTTCAGCCCCTCTATCTTGACCTTCTGCCTGAGGTAGTTGACAGCCACCCCTTCTGCCTCGCCCACAAGCGCCTGGACGTAGTCTGCAGTGAAAAGGGTCGCGCCCTCCCTCTCGGCAGCGTCCCTTATCAGGGCGTCAATCCTGCCCTTCTTGGCGA
This sequence comes from Candidatus Aenigmatarchaeota archaeon, assembly GCA_016867675.1. GTDB lineage: Archaea > Aenigmatarchaeota > Aenigmatarchaeia > QMZP01 > QMZP01 > VGIZ01. The sequence continues at coordinate 401 of VGIZ01000131.1, forward strand.
GCTGTATCTCTTCAATCGTCGGGCGCTGGCCTGTGAACCTGACGGTTATGTTGTGCTCCTTCGCCGCCTCCCTTATCCTCTTGACCTCTTCAAGCCCCTTGAACCCGATTTCGCGGGCGCGCGAGGCCTGGGCCTGGAGCTCGTCAATGACCATCTTGGGTATTATGACCTCGATGTCGTGCAGCCTCCCCTGCCCTATCAGCGCCGACAGCTCCCCGTGTATGAGCACCGAGGTGTCAGGCACTATCTTCTTGATGTCGCCCAGCTCCCTCCTGCTTTCGCTGAGCCTTTCCTTCTTTTGCTCATGAGTCTCCTGACTCATGGCGGCATGTGTGCTTCGCACACTGCCCACCGAGAACTCTGTTCTCGGTTGGTGCCTGAGTCCTTTGGACTCAGCAGCATCTTCATGTTTCATATTCTCTCATTCTCCTTTGCAAATCAAAATGAATCCATTGGACTGCATTTGTTTGCTTTGTATTGTTTTCAGTCAACTCTTCAGAATTAAGCCCTGTTTTGAACAGCGTGATTCTGTTTGTTGCTTATACCTATCATATGATTCCGGATTTATAAGCGTTTGGCCCACCTTTGTGGGATACGCTTAAATACGCCTTCATGCAATAAGGGAGGAACGTGGTTGGCATATGGTCGGTGTTATGGACAGATACCAGCATATCATGGATGTGATGGGCAGCCACAGGGGGCTGAACCTGCGCCTCCTTGCAGGAGAGGTGGCTGCGCTGCGGCGCGTTCCTGTGAGTGAAGCTAGTGAGATGGTCGCCCATTATCTCAAGCACAGGTGGCCGGTTGGCCTCAACGGCGAGTTCGTGGATGCCATTGAGCAGGAGTTTGATGCTGAAACAGCCAAGTTCAGGGGAGTCTACAGGGGCCCTGAGTACGACTTCGCCCAGCACCTCGGGGTAAGGAACTTCGCCATCAGGATAGCACCCTACCTCCCGAGGGCCACGCAGGGGGTCTTCGGGGACGGCATCTAGGGGTTTAAATACCCCCGCAACCTTTAAATAGTCTATATATAAAGCTTTGCAAAATTGCTAATTCGCTTGAATTAGTGTTTCACCTCAGCGAAGCTGAGTGGTTTTTGAGGAGGGTCGGAGGATTTATGACGGATTTTGACGTTAAAGTCGTGAATGTGGTCGCTTTCGTGACGCTGGGGAAGCCAATTCCGCTGAACAAGCTGATAGCGAACATAGACAACGCCGAGTACGAGCCTGAGCAGTTTCCCGGGCTGATTTACAGGATAACCGAGCCGAGGGCTGCAGCGCTGATTTTCAGCTCAGGCAAGATTGTCTGCACGGGCGCAAAGAGCATAGAGCTGGCCCATGTTGCCATAGAGAAGGTGGTTGACAGGGTCAGGAAGGTGGGCATTGCGCTGCCGAAGAAGTATGATGTGACCGTGGAGAACATAGTCGCCAGCGCCCAGATAAACGCCAACCTGAACCTGGAGGAGATAACCTTCCTGCTGGAGAACGCGGAATACGAGCCCGAGCAGTTCCCGGGACTGGTCTACAGAATCAGCAAGCCGCGCGTGGCGTTCCTGCTGTTCAGCAGCGGGAAGATAATCTGCACGGGCGCGCGCACGGTGGAGGACATCTACGATGCCCTGGACAAGCTGAGGGACAAGCTCCAGTCCATAGGCATCAAGGTCAGGGGCGGCAGCGCGCCCGCTGCGCCGCCGCCAAGGAGTGCGCAGCCGGCAAAGGCGCCGGCGAAGGCCGCGCCAGCCAAGCCTGCGCCAAACAAGGCCGCAAAGGCTGGCAGGGGCAAGAGGTAGACGCGCGGCGCATTTTCTTTCTTTTTTCCTATCAGCGGAAGGTTTATAATTGTAACTATGTTATAGTTGCAAATGATGCTGGACATTGTCAGAATGAAGAGACTGCAGGAGCTTCAGACGAAAGTGGTAGCCAAATGCCTGTCCGGCCTTTCCTGCGGAGAGCTTGATGTT
>VGIZ01000132.1 GCA_016867675.1 Candidatus Aenigmatarchaeota archaeon
TGACGCCACCAAGGAAAAACTGCAGCTGCAGACCATACTGAGGTCAGGCGCGCTGCCAGCAAGGCTTGAGACAGCCTCTGTGGACATCATATCGCCGACCCTGGGCGGCGACTTCTTCCAGTCAGCAGGCTATGCAGCAGGGCTTGCCGCGCTGATAGTGGTTGTCATTGTTTTTGTCAGGTACAGGAGCATCAAGGTCGCGCTGCCCATAGCCTTCATCTCGCTGAGCGAGGTGGTGATATTGCTCGGCATAGCATCAACCAATGACAGCGCAATCTGGGCCGCCGTGCTCGTGGTGAACCTGACAATCATCAGCCTGGCGTGGTGGAAGAAGCAGGACGTTGACATGCTTGCATGGATAGGCGCGCTGCTGATACCGCTGCTGGGCATGCTTTCCTGGACCATAGACCTGCCCGCCATAGGCGGCATGATAGCGGCAATAGGCACGGGCGTGGACCAGCAGATAATCATTGCCGACGAATCGATGCGCGGCAGCAGGGAGAGGACAGCCTTCACGCTGAAGGAGAAGATGAAGCGCGCGTTCTTCATAGTCTTCGGCGCGGCTGCAACAGCCATAGGCGCCATGCTTCCGCTGATGTTCCTCGGCATCGGCCTGGTCAAGGGCTTTGCAATCACGACAATCGTGGGCATACTCGTGGGCGTGCTGATAGCAAGGCCTGCCTACGCGAGGATTGTGGAGATGACAACCAAAACCGAAGGTGCGCACACCGAAAAGAAGGAAGAAAAGACCCAGCCGGCCCAGCCCGCTGCGGCGCAGCAGTGACTTATTTCTCCACGTGCTTCTTGATGGCATCGGCGTCGCTGTCCATGCCGCTCTTGCCCTTGCGCCTGAAAATCCCCTTCAGCTTCCCCGTGACGCCTGAACCCTCCGCCTTCCCGCCTTCCTTCTTTTCCTTTGGAGGCTTGCCCTTTTCAGGACTGAGCCCCTTGATGCGGCGGAAGCCCGAGCCGGGCTTGGGCGGCAGCAGCATGTATATCACCACGCCGGCAGCGCCCGCGATGACAAGACCAACCACAATCCATACCGTAAGGTCGCCGAAGAACTTCTGCTCTCCCACAGACTTTGATGCCTGCAGGGTCGCAAGCTCTGTTTGTATCCTGCCAAGCCGGCTGCCAAGCTCTGTTATGAGCGATTCGGCTGCTGCATAATTGCTGGAATTGATGGCAGCATTTATCATCTGGATTAGGTCTGCTGTGTCGTTTATCATCTGCCCGACCCTTGTCACGTTGCCGATGTCGGCAAGCCCGCTGGACTTTATGGTATTGAAGATTGCAGTCAGGTTCTCAAACTGTGCGGTGTAGTTTGCAAAGGAAACATTCAGCTGTGCCGCCCTCTCGGGTGTTGACAGCACCGTGAAATCAAATGGTTTGGTGTCATACCATGTGTCGGTATAACCCTCCACATAGGCCTTGAGCGTGCCCGCGAACAGGCCGAGCCTGCTGCTGTTGGACACGTTCATGTAGACCGTATAGGTGCCTGTGGCTGCTGCAGCTAGGCTGATGAATGACGGGCCTACTGCTGTTATTATTTCGCTGTTGTTCGTAGTCGCAGTGAGCCAGACAATGGATGTAGTGTTGCCTGTATTCTTGACGCTGACGTCGGTGCTTGTGTTGTCGCCGAGTCTGGCTGAGAAGGCCGATGTGTACGACATTATTCTCACCGACCTGTTGTAGGTGTACGTGGGCAGCGTGGTTGAGCCTGTCGTTGTGCCTGTGCCGCCAGGACCGCCATCAGTGTCGCCTATGGAAACATCTATGCCTGTGATGTTGTTGAACGACGGCAGGCTTGTTGAAACATTTATGCCTGTTGAAGCATCGCATGACCTAGCTGCGCTGACGTTTACGCTATGTATTTTGAACAAAACCCAGCAGCTAGTGCCGTTTCCGGGCATGCTGCTCACGGTGAAATAGTTGCTTGCCGTGTTTGAGCCAATGGTGCATGTGCCGTTGATGTTGCCGTAGGAGCCGGTGGAATTCACAACAACATAGGTGCAGCTGTTGTTCATGTATATGATGCCGCCGGTGGCCTCCTGCGGTCCGTAGTTTGTAACGGTGACATTGAAGTAGTTGTCCACATACTCGCCCATGCTGAAGCTGGTGCTGTTGGACGTGCTGAGCTTGATGCCAGGCGCCCATATTGTGAGGGGATAGGTTTGCCCGCTGCCGGTCAAGACGACACTCGTAGCATTTGTGTTTTCCGTGGTGTTGAATTGTACCGTTGTGCTCAGGTTATACCTGCCGCCCGGTACATTCGCGGGAATGGTGACATTTATCAGGCAGAACCCCGCAGAGTTGCATACG
>VGIZ01000133.1 GCA_016867675.1 Candidatus Aenigmatarchaeota archaeon
TCGAACAAGCCCCGTATATAGGATTTTATAACATCGGGTGGGGATTGAAAAATGCTCTTGGGCGTGACTTTATGCGGCGCCTTGACAAATGACATTCCGAAGTTCCTGAAATGCTCTTTGACCAGAATGGAATCTATTTTCAGGCTGCAATTGTCTTTTGAGCCTATCAGCCTCCATTGGTTTGGCATGCGCCTGTCCGCGATGGACTGCACGCTTTTTGCATGCTCGAAATTGTCTCCGAATGCAATCTCCAATGAATTTGGCCTTACAATACAACCATCACCTATGAGAGCACCCTGAATATAGCCTATGCCATCATCACATTCCATCTCCTCGGGACCGAAGACTCTATGGTTGTATTTCGTGAAAAACTTGCTTCTTCTGACGATTGATTTCATACGCCCGCTGGAAAAATCCATTTGCGGCTTCAAAATACATACAAAGTCGTCCCTGTTTAGTTCGAATGCCGATTTCCAATATGTTGACCCATTCCTATTATAGCACAATATTCTGTGGTCTGGGGTACATTCCAGAGCCATGCCATTAGACAAGAGTATCTTCACAATCTTTTTTCTGCCAGTCATCCTGGCAGCGAGCACCTTTTTGAACCCTTGGGGTGTGGACACGAGATCACCTGTTCTGACGTCCTCAATTGGCAGAAAACCTTTCTTGGTTCTCACCAATGTGCCCTTTCTGAGACAACCCTGATCACCTGCGCCCTGCTCCTTGTCTATGCCTGTGCCTTCGGTCACGCCCTGCGAGATGTCAGGGCTCTGCTCGTGCAGCGAGACCAGCACCGAGCAGTCGTCGGCGTTGAAGCCGTATTCAGGCCTGTCATAGCCTATGCGCCTGATGGTGTTCCTCACCACCTTCTGCACGTCAATGTAGCCTTTCGTCGTGACCTCGCCTGCGACGACAATGAGCCCTGTTGTTGTCAGCGTCTCAACAGCCACGCGCGAGTTCGGGTCCTGCCTTATCAGCGCGTCCAGCACAGCGTCAGATATCTGGTCGCAGATTTTGTCCGGGTGGCCCTCGGTCACGGACTCGGACGAGAAAAGGCGGCGGCTCATTCAACACCGCTCCTTGCATACACAGCGGCTTCAGGCATCAGCGGGCCTGTGTCAAGGAAGCCTTCGTAATTGAAGCACGGGCTGCCTGCGATGTGCGCCGGCAGCCCGCCGCGGAGATGCAGCCTCTCCACCGGGCCCCAGCACTGGCCGCCGTTCAGGTACAGATTGCTGAACCCATACCCTTCATCGGGTGGTCCACAGAAGTTTATCAGACCGCCCCTGACATGCAGCCTGCCGTCTTCAAACAAGGAGTCGTAGTCCTGAATCCTGTGCTCCCCTGAAACCGGATGAAGCACAAGGTTGCACGCGACGATGCCGGCATCAAAGCCCAGGCGCTCATAATCCGGGCGGCCTTCGCAGACTTTCTCAACGCCCGGCGCCCTTCCGTTGATTTCGATGAGAATGACGCGTTCCGTGCCGCGATAGACGTGCTTGCCATTCATTGTCGGCTGCTGGTGGAGTCTCCCGTGCACTATAAGGGGCGGCCTCGTTTCAAAACGCCTGCCAAGAATGTAAACCATGCAAAAGCGTTGGCCGCACAGCTTATATATTTTATGATATAATATATGATAGAATTATAACCTTCAGTTATAGGTGGTCCTATGATGGTCACGGGCAGGATGCTGAGGGGCATGCGCGAGGAGCAGGGCTACTCGCAGGCGGCGCTTGCGAAGCTCGCGGGCGTCTCGCAGGCCCACATAGCCAAGATAGAGTCAGGCAGGGTTGACCCGCGGCTGTCCACCGTCAACGGCATTCTTGCGGTGCTTGAGAAGGGCAGGGGAAAACCCACCTGCGGCTCTGTGATGAAGAGGCACATAGTATCAGCGAGGCCTGAAGATTCTGTCATCAGGCTCATCGCCACCATGAAGCGGCTCGGCATCTCGCAGGTGCCTGTGCTCATAAGGGGGAAGAACGCCGGCAGCGTGCATGAGGGCACGATAATCCACAACGCGCACAGGAACATCAGGCTGCTGAGGGTCTCGGACATAATTGACAGGCCCTTCCCAGTTGTCAATGCATCAGACCCTGCTGACATGCTCGCCCCTCTGCTGGACTTCCATCCCGCTGTCCTCGTGACCGAGAAGGGAAGGATAGCCGGCATAGTGACAAAGAGCGATCTGCTGAAGATGTAGATTTAAGCGGACCTGCATAATTATTCTCATGCGATTCGCGCTGCTGCCCGTTGCCGTTGTTTTGGCTACCGTAGCAGTCTCAGGCTGCGCCGTCTCAAGCCCGCCTGCCGCA
>VGIZ01000134.1 GCA_016867675.1 Candidatus Aenigmatarchaeota archaeon
CGGTGTCGGACTCTCCCATGCCAATCATCGCAAGCCCGCCAGAGCCCATGACAGCCCTTATGTCAGCGAAATCCAGGTTCACAAGCCCGGGCTTGGTTATCAACTCGGCTATGCCCTTGACTGCATTGACGAGAATCTCGTCCGCCACCTTGAAAGCCGTCGTTATGGACACGTCAGGCACTATTTCAAGCAGCTTGTCGTTGGGTATGACAATCAGCGTGTCCACGACAGACTCCAGGTTCTCAAGCCCCTCCTGCGCGTTCCTCATCCTCTGCCTGCCCTCCATGGAGAACGGAAGCGTGACTATGCCCACGGTGAGCGCGCCGAGCTTCTTCGCGACGTCGGCGACAATCGGCGCAGAGCCTGTGCCTGTGCCGCCGCCGAGTCCGCAGTCAATGAACACCATGTCAGCGCCCTCAAGCGACTTCTTGACGTCGTCCTTTGACTCCTTTGCGGCTTCCATACCCACATGCGGGTCGGCTCCTGCGCCCAGTCCGCCTGTAAGCTCGCGCCCTATGAGCACCTTCCTGTCAGAGTCGGTGTAAAGCAGGTCCTGCGCGTCGGTGTTGATTGCTATGGTCTCGGCGCCGACGATGCCAACCTGCATCAGCCTAGAGATTGTGTTGCCGCCCGCGCCCCCGCAGCCGACAACCTTTATCTCGGCGCGCCTTGACTCAAGAATCTTTTTGAGCTCGCCGTCCACCTCGGCAATCTTTGAACTCACTTCCTCAGAAGTATCATATCTTACTGCCATTGAAACCCTCCCGTCTTGACAGGAAACTCTTGGGAATTGGGTTTTTAAACCCAATTTCATGGGGTCAAAATTCAAAACCCGCTTTAAGCATTCTTGTTTTCTGTTTCAGCTGGCGCAGCGTCGTGCTTTTCTTCATCGGTTTTTTTCTCGCCCTTCTCCAAATCAAAAACAACTTCCTTTATCTCGGGTATCAGGTGCTTGAGCTTCTCGGAAAACATCTTTTCAAACAGGTTCTTCATCTGCTCAGTCAGCTTGACCGTGAGCTTCCCGTCCGCGAAGCTGCACCTGACAGGGAAGCCGAAGTGGTCTATGAATTTCTGCGCCATCTCCGCGGGCTCTGTCAGCTTCCTGACAACCTTCATCATGTAAATCAGCTCCCTTCCTGCCAGCGGATGGTTGAAGTCAACGCGCACGCGCCCGGCCGACACAGACTGGACCTTGGCCTGCCTGCCGTCGATGGTAACGAATATGCCCGGGACGGGGTTTATGTTCTGCTTTATGAAGTCCCTCATGGGGATTATCCTGACCAGCTGCGGGAACCGCTTGCCGAACCCCTCGTCGGGTGACACCGGAAACTCCCGCTCGTCGCCGACCTCCATGAGCTCAAGCTGCTTCTCCACCCCGACAGGCAGCATCTTCTGCCCCATCACAGCGAATGCCGGGCTCTTGCTTTTGCTTGTGTCGTCGAACACCTCGTCCGTCAGCGCAATCTTACCTACATAGCTTATCTCAATGAAGTCTCCGTTCTTCATGGTCTCTCTCTTGTTTGACAATGCTTGGTTTATAAAACTTGCCGTGATATATGTTTTATGCAAACAGATGCTGGTTACCTGAGTGGTTCGCAGCCGGGCTCTGATGCACACGGGCTGATAGAGAGGATTGCCTACAGAATCTGGCAGAAAACAGGCGACAAACCGGGCCGTGACGCCATATACGACTGGCATTGCGCCGAGGTTGCAGCCCAGAATGCCTGTGCTGACTGGCCCCATATATTCGGCGAGGGTGCCGCGCGTTTCTACGAGCAATTGAGATGTAGAGCTGAAGCCATAAACGACGAGTTTCCCGGCAACGCTCCGGAAGAAAACTGGTACAGGGCGCTGGATTCGTTCGCCGACCTTGTAATGAGCCGTGAAAGGTGGCGCAGAATTTAATAAGTGTAACTCAGCACCATCTTGCCGTCGGCATTGTAGGCCAGCAGCGTGTCGTCTTTGTTCTTCCATATGGCCTTGCCGCTGCCCCAGTAGACATCGGTCGCGTTGTTGCCGCCCGAGCCGCTGTGCAGCGTGACCGCCTTCTTGGCGTCAAGCGAGAAGTCTGGGAAGACAAACGAGCCTCTCTCCGCCGTGACTTTCCAGCCCGTCATGTTGATGGAGTGGTTGCAGGAGTTCCTGAAGACCATGTATTCATCGTTGAGGTTCTCCTCATCCCTGCCCTTGGCGTCAGGGTGCTTCTCATACAGCCAGACACAGAATGCGCCTGTTATGTTGTCGTATTGCCAGATGCCCAAACCTCTGCCACGTGCATATTCTTCTGCCTCTATTATTTCAGGC
>VGIZ01000135.1 GCA_016867675.1 Candidatus Aenigmatarchaeota archaeon
GGCTTGACGAGATACTGGGCGGCGGGGTCCCGCAGAACTCGGTCATACTGCTCTCGGGCTCCTGCGGCACAGGAAAAAGCATATTCGGCATGAACTTCCTGATAGAGGGCGCGCTCATAGGCGAGCCCGGCATATACATCTCGCTGGAGAGCCCCGAGAGCAACATAAGGCAGATGAAGCTGTTCGGCTGGCCTGTGGACGAGCTCGTGAGGAGGGGCAGGCTGTTGATACTCCAGCCCGAGCTCTACAACTTTGACGCGCTGCTCACCACCATAGAGGACTCCGTGGACAGGATAAAGGCGAAGCGGCTTGTCATAGACTCCATCTCCATCATAGGCATGTACTTCGCAGATGCCTACAAGGTCAGGAAGTCGCTGCTCCAGCTTAGCACGCTGCTCAGGAAGCTGAAGTGCACGACGTTCGCCATAGACGAGATAAAGGAGGGCGAGCCCAGCCTCTCTGCCTACGGGGTGGAGGAGTTCGTGGTGGACGGCGTCATAGTTCTCTACTTGATAAAGCGCGGCAACATCTACATCAGGGCAGCCGTGGTCAGGAAGATGCGCGGCATGCCGCATTCAACCAAGATACACCCAATGGAGATATGCAGCCCCGGCGGCATCACGATATACCCGTCGCAGGAGCTGTTCGAAGAGGTAGGATAATTCTATATATAGCTGTGCCTAACGATGCTGAAAAATAAAATCAGGGGCAAGAACAAAGCCCCGGACCAATGCGCCTAAGCAACTATGCCCGTGCAGGCAGCAGTGTCGGTGTTGTTGGTTATGCCGCCCTCAACATTGTAGACAATCTGGACGTTCAGCGAGTCAAAGCTGTTGCCCGCCACGAGGCCTGATGGCACCTTGGCTGTCTTTATGGTGAACGTGTCGCCTGACTGCAGCGCGCTCGTGTTGCTCAGCGTCACTCCTGTTTCGTAGGATGTGCCCACCATCAGCCCGACTACTGCAGCCTTCTGGTTCCCGTTCCTCACGTTGACCTCGTAGTCGCTTGCCGTGAGCTTCTGGTCAATGTAGGTGAAGTACTGGAAGCCCGTGCATCGCCTCTGCTGGTATGTTGCGGGGTTCAGAACGCCCAATGCGAACAGCGCGGCGCCGACGATGATTATCACGAGCAGCGCCCAGCCGTATGTCATCAGGTATTCCATTGCGCCTTGTCCTTTCCTCATTGCATCCCTCCCATTTTAATATGATATTAATATTTGATTGGCCTGCTTATATAGGATATTCATATCTTGAATATCGCCGACACGAATATCCTTGTCGCGAAGAACACGCCGAGGGACAGCACCAGCAGCAGCGGCATGTACTTCACGCCCTGCTTCTCCTTGCCGTCCTTTATCAGCCCTATGGTGAGCGAGCCGAAGAACGACGTGACCAGCAGCGACACCACGGCATAGAGCATCAGGAAGTCAGGGCTGACCGAGGCAGCCTTGCCCATCCCGCTGAACCCTGTGAACACCCCGAGGTTTCCCGCAAACCCGCCACCGCCCGCCTGGTATTTGGCGAAGTCTATGGCAGCGAACCTGGACATCTGCTCGCTCATGACAGCCATCAGGTGCGTTGAGATGCCGAAAACAAGCGGCGCGCCTATGCCTGCGGCGAAGAAGATGAATATCACGTACATCAGCACATTGGCCCTGACCTCCTTCTCAACGAGCCGCGTGTTGAGTATGTCCAGCGAGGTTTGTTCAAGCAGTGAGGCAATCTCGCCGCCGGACTCCATGCCGTCGGCAATCATCTTCATGGCGCTGTCAAGCGTCCTTGACCTTATCCTCTTCGTCATGCCGAGCAGCGCGTCCTTGAGCCTGCTGCCCGCCATTATGGCCTTGCCCGCCCTTCTTATCTCGTCCTCCAGCGGCCCGAACTCAGGCCTTGCCGCGAGTATGAACGCCCTGTCCGTCGTGAGGCCTGCCCTCATGTTCATTGACATCAGCTGCAGCGCGTCGGGCAGCACGCCATCAACGAAACGGCCCTTGCCCTCGGCCTTGAACCAGAGCCACATGTAGCTGCCCGCCTCGAAGACCGCATAAGCGGCCAGGAAGATGAGGAGCGATGTGTTCACCTCAAGCCCCAGCAGGACCGTTGCGTCAAACGAGACTGCGAATGCGACCCCGAGGCCGAAGAGCGTGATGAACCCGAGGAGGCGGTCGCTCCTGACCCTGACGCCGGAGTAATTGACAAGCTCCCTGCACGCCTTCCTCATGCCTGTTGGCATGAGCTTCGCGACATATGCATATGACA
>VGIZ01000136.1 GCA_016867675.1 Candidatus Aenigmatarchaeota archaeon
GGCGACGCGCTTCGCGCGCGTTTCAAACGGGCACGCCACGAAAATCCTGGCGTCAGCCCAGCCGCCCAGCGACCATGCGCCTATGCGGCAGTCCACGATGACATTGCCTTCAATGCCGCGGCGCATAGTCTCCTTGTCAGTGTCGATGTCGTCCTGCTCGCTTCTTGTCCTGCAATATTCTTCAAGCGTAACGCCTGCCTTCTTCGCGTTCTCGCGGAAGATGCCGCCTGAATAGACGAGCTTCAGCTTCGGGAACGCGCCCATCAGCATCTTCACGACGCTGCTCTTGCCCGAGCCGCTCAGGCCTGACACGGTTATGACAAGGCCCTTCTTTTTCAGGCCGCTGCTGACTAGCTCCTTCTCGTAGCCCTCCAGAAGCTTTATCATTGTTTTTGGCATGAAATCACGTCAACCTACCGATGTCGTGCGCTGCTCCTCTTCAAACCCTTGCGCATTTTCAGTTCGTGCATAACATCATTGAGTGGCACAAACTTGCAGTTTTTCTCGATGCTCCTCAGATGCTCTATGAACCTTTTATAATCCCTTCCGCTCTGAGTTTCTATTGTTCCAAACCATTTGCAATTCCTGCATCCTACGTCAAACCCTGTCGTTATTCTGGGCACATCTGTAAAAGTGTATGGCTTCTGGTCCTTTTTGTGAAGCTTTTTCCCGCACTGCGGACAGAACTTTAATTTTTCCATATTACACCATTATAGATTGGCCATCGGGCTTAAAATCACTATCTCGCAAAACACACTTTATGCTGGAATATTTACAACACATTCATCCTCTCATTATCTCGATGTCCCTTATCTGCCCTTCCAGGTCGCACGGCGTCTCCAGCGTGACCCACGCAGCCTTGGGCAGCATGCGCCTGAACGCCCCTATGTTCAGGTTCCCCTCCCACAGGTGCAGATGCATGTCCTTCGGCTCTCCCTCAACGCCGCCGCATGCGTGGAAATGCCGCGGCTTCAGCCTCATGAACTGCTCCAGCATACTCATGTAGTCCAGCCCGAGAGCAGCCGAGCTGGCCTGCGCGTGCGACAGGTCCAGGCAGAACCCCCTGCCTGTCTGCTCCATCAGGAATTTCATCTTTTCGGGCGTGCTGAACGGGTGCTCCGCCTCAATGCCATTGAATTTTTCCTTGACTAATATGTTCTCAATCAATATCCTGTTGTCCCTCACCTCTTTCAGGAATCTCAATGTGTTCTCTGCTTTTGTATTAGGAGTGCCGTCAAGATATCCGTGGTGCACGATTATCGCCCTTGCTTCCAGCCTGTCCGCCAGCTGAATGGCGAAGCCCAGCGACTCCCTTGACAGCGCGAGCTTCGCGCTGTCAGCATAATTTATGCCCAGGTCGCCATGCTCCGCATGCACGACAAAGGGCAGGTCTATCTCACTCAGGAACGAAAAATCGCAGCCCCTCTTGGCCATGACCTCTATGAAATCCGCGTGCCCTGCTATCTTGAGCGCGTAATCCACCTTGTCAGGCCATATCTTGACGCCGATTTTCATGCTGATGATTGGCTTGGTTAGAATTAATAGCTACTGGCTCATCTCACCATGTCCGCGAGCTTCTCCATGTTCCTGACGATCCACTTCTCCTTGTCAGGGTCCTCGAAAATAAGGGTGCCGTGTATGTTCGCGCCCATGATTTCGCGTATGAGGAGCTCAAGGCTGATGTCGGACTTGTCCAGCGGCACATGACCGACCTCGCCCGACGGGCCGTACCTGACGCCCGAGAACAGCATGAATGCGTTGTCAACCCAGCCGTGCCCCGCCACCGCGCGCGCCTTGTCTATTATTCTCCTGAAGTCGGTCTGGGAGCGCAGCGCGCCCGCGCCCCTTGCGTGGATGTGCGCCCAGTTCAGCACAGGCTCTGTGCCAGTTGTCCTGTCAATGATGTCCAGCACGTCCTCAACAGTTCCGACCTGGTTCATCCTGCCCGTGGTCTCCACGCCTATCTTGAACTTCAGCCTCATGCTGTTGGTTATCTCGTTCAGCTTGTGGACGACCAGCTTGGTCGCCTGGTTCTGCGGCATCCTGGGGAAGAACGTGGGCTGTATGAAGAGCGTCCGCGCGTCCATGACCGTGCCTATGGTGCAGAAGGTCCTGAGCATCTCGTCGTGCTTCTCAGGCAGGTCAGGGTAGCTCAGCGACAGCTCTATGCCGTACTTGGCGGCAATCTCCTTGACCTTTATCAGGTCGCCGTACTTGGTCTTGTAGAGGTCGCTGGCGCTGCCTATGTCGGCG
>VGIZ01000137.1 GCA_016867675.1 Candidatus Aenigmatarchaeota archaeon
GAAGCCAAGTTCATAGTGCGCGCCACCATCGGCGACCTGCGCGTCGGCGTCGCCGAGGGCATAATCCGCGACGCGATTGCGAAGGCGTTCCTTATAGGGCATGAGAATTTGAGTGACACGCCAGCGAAGCTGGCTGGTGTTGCCAAGGACGCAGCATCTGCTGTTGAATGGGCGTGGTTCCTGAGACCCGACTACGGCGAGGTCGCGGAGATTGCGCGCGACAGGGGCATCAACGGGCTGGAGAAGGTGAAGGTTGAGGTCGGAAAGCCCTACCATGTCCTGCTTGCCGAGCGGTCGCCTGGCTTGAAGGAGGCGATTGAGAGCTTTGAGAAGGTCGCGCTTGAATATAAATTCGATGGCGCGAGGCTGATAATACATAAAAAGGGAAACAAGATATGGCTCTTCACGCGCAGGCTCGAGAACATAACCAAGCAGTTCCCTGAATTGCACGGCATGGTCGCTAAGGCCGTCGACTGCAAGGAGTGCATCATTGAGGGCGAGATGCTCGGGTTCAACAAGGCGACGGGCAAGCCCATGCCGTTCCAGTTCCTGTCGCAGCGCATCAAGCGCAAGTATGACATTGACAGGATGGTGAAGGAGATTCCCATCCAGGTGAACCTGTTTGAAATCGTTTATCTCGACGGCAGGGAGCTGTTTGACGAGCCGCTGTCCGAGCGCTGGCGCAGGCTGAAATCCATCATCAGGCCGATAAAGGGCAAGTTCCAGCTTGCCGAGCATCTGGAGACAAAAGACCTGAAGCAGGCGGAGAAGTTCTACAAGGAGTCCCTGGCCGCGAGCCAGGAAGGCTTGATTGTCAAGAACCTTGACGCGCGCTACCAGCCTGGCAGGCGCGTCGCCGGCGGATGGCTAAAAGTCAAACCTGTCATGGAGACGCTCGACCTCGCCATCATAGGCGCGACGTGGGGCACGGGCAAGCGCGCGGGCTGGTTCGGCTCGCTGCTGCTCGGCGCGAGGGATGCGGAGACAGGGAAGTTCCTGCGCTGCGGCATGATTGGCACGGGCATCAAGGAGAAGAAAGAGCAGGAAGGTGACATCACGTTTGAGGAGCTGACGAAGATGCTGAAACCAAACATAATCGAACAGCATGGCAGCGAAGTCATTCTCAAGCCCGATGTTGTCGTGGAGGTTGCATATGAGGAAATACAAAAAAGCCCGGACTACGATTCTGGAGTGGCGCTCCGATTCCCTCGCGTCGTAAAATTCCGCCCCGACAAAAATCTGGACGAGTGCGACTCAACAGAGCGCATCAGGCGCCTCTACGGCCAGCAGAAGGGCAAGATACGGGGATGACGTCTTGCATTCAGGCAAGTTCTTTAATAAGTTCTGATTTTATTCTCTCCTTGTCAGCCTGCGTGTCATTCGCATAAACAAGGAGATGGTATTCGCCCTCCTCGGGGTCTTCCCACCCAACCTTAGCCTTCCATCGCTCGATGCTGCCCTCCGCCCATTTCTTACCCTTCCCCCTTTTTGCCATTGTCTTCGGGCTGACCTGCAGCCACACGAGGTATTTCTCCGCAGGCGCCGGCGTGGAGAACAACCCCGCCCTCCTTTGCCCGTCATAGGCCGTGGTGTCAATTACAACATCCCTACCCTCCGCCAGCAGCCTGTCCCTGCGCTGGTGAATCATTTGCCATATCCTTTCAGGGTCTTCGCCTTCTGAGTAGGGGTATGTGTGGCCGAAAAGCTCTTCCGAAATGTCGTCGCCGCTGAGCCTCGCGTAGCCCATATCCCGCTCCAGAAATCTGGATACTGTGCTCTTCCCGCACGCCGGGTAACCCGTCAATACCGCAAGCTTTGCCATGCTCCATCCTTGCCGAAAGCTATTTAAATACATCGTTTGTTTAACTCCCTGAGAGTGACAAGTCGCGAAGGGTTTATAAAGCTTATGGTCAATAAAAGGCTGTCCCTCTCCTAAACTACTGGGTGGGGACAAGAAAAAATGATATATAAACCAGCGATGGATATTATTACACAGCTGGTTATAAGAGTGCTTAAAATGGTCGGAACAACCGAATCGCTTGACGCGCTGAAGAGCATAGGGCTCAACCTCTATGAGAGGAAGATATTCGTAGCCCTGCTTGCGAAGGGCGTTGCGACAGCGGCCGAGGTCTCGGAGATAGCCAGCGTGCCGCGTTCAAGGTCTTACGACGTGCTGGAGTCCCTTGCGGACAAGGGCTTC
>VGIZ01000138.1 GCA_016867675.1 Candidatus Aenigmatarchaeota archaeon
GTTCGGCTTCAACAGCGCGCTCAAGTCAGCGACAGGCGGGCTCGGGTTCTTCTGGCTCATTGACATAGTCTACGAGCCTCTTCCAAGGGAACTGCAGGACAAGGTCGTGCGTCAAATCCGCGAGCGCAAGGGCCTCACCGAGGAGCAGATGCGCGTTGACGAGGGTGAGGAGTAGGCCGGATTCAGCTTATATCCATGTTTCTCACTCCATTTTTATCTTCTTAGCAGTTTCTGGGGAATGCGACTACTACTTGGATGTGCGAACCTGAGACAATGAACATATATGCTCAAACAAAAACTGACGTAGTCGTCACCCTAAGGAGCGCAGAGGGAACAATATTAACACGATAATATTGTAATATTAACGTGATAATATTACGACCTTTCAAAGGTGGTTATGTAGTCATGCATCCTCAGCCTTGTCTGTCTTTTCGTTCCACACTTTTCTTTCCTTCGCGCCTTTCTCGGGGATTGCCATCCATCTGCCGCCAGCAACCGGTATCATGAAATAATGCTCATCTTTCCCGTCATCGCTTTTCAATATCACACTGAACTTGCCGCCTTCGGAAACCCTGCCTGAGTCAGCCAAGATGTAATCATACTTGACGAAGCTGCCTCTGGACAACAGCCTTCTGACCTCAACCCCGCCCTTCCTGTTCCTGGTCAGGACTGATTCAGGATACTTCATGGCTGCCATGGCGATTCACCTCACCTGCTCCTTGCGAATGCATTGACTATCGCGATTATCAGCATGATTACAACCACGACCGATGCTGCCACAAAGAATGTGACGTCCAGCATGGCGACAAGGCTCTGGCCGAATGTCATGCCGCCGAGCAGGGTGGAGAGCGGCAGCAGTAGCAGCAGCGCGGGCATGAGAAGGCTGGCGCCTGCGGCGAACGAAACCTTTCCTGCAACAGACCATTTGCCAAGGCACGCGGCGAGTGCGATAAGGATGGTCGCCACAAGATGCTCAACTGAGAAGATGAACAGCTGCTGTGCTGTCGGCAGCGAGCTTGGGGCAGCAGCTGACTCCATTGAGGGTATCAGGATACACCAGAGCGTGAACTCGGTTGCCGCTGTCATTAAGGCTGCTATGATGATGCACAAAATGCACACGTACAAAGCCCTCATTTTATTTAGTTGTCCTGCGGAATAATTAATGTGATACCATGCCGCTGGCTGTCGCTGGCATAGACCCTGGCACAACAACCGCTGTGGCTGTCATTGACCTTAAAGGCAACCTCCTCCTGCTGCGGAGCATGAAGCACCCGAAGAGGGCCGCCCTTGCGCGCATGATACTGGACGTCGGCAGGCCTGTCATCGTGGCAGGCGACGTGAGCCGCCCGCCTGCGCTGCTGGAGAAGACGGCGTCATCCCTGTCCGCTAGGCTGTTCTTTCCCGAGCAGAGCATGACAAGGGCGGAGAAGCTGAGGGTCGCGGAAAAATACAGCAAGGAGGTCAGCCGAAAACTATCTGCAGGTCATGGACCTGCAGCAATTCGGCAGAAGCTGTGGAAGAACAAGCACGAGCGCGACGCGCTCGCATGCGCTGTGCGCGCATGGCGGCGCGTCAGGCATGTCATAGACAAGGCATATGAGTCGGGCGCGCCTGATTCCGTCGTTGAGAAGATGCTCCTGTGCGTATTCCTCGAGGGGAGAAGCATAGAGGAGTGCAGGAAGAGGTATGTATGATAAAAAGCAGCGCTTCTGCAAAAGGTCGTCAGTCTGAAATGGAAAGACATAGCAACAGCGGAATACCTAAAAAAATCGCTGGCGACCGCATTCGCGTCAAAGACATCGCCAAAAACAAGCGGGGGAAGGGTGCTACCGAAACACCATCCCCTAGGAATGCGCCTCTGCGAAAAGATGGCAGATTTGGGGCCAAACTCACCGAGAAGCAGAAACGCCTCTGGGAGCTGGAGAAGTTCCTGCTGAGGATGCTGGCCTTTGTCATTCCTGTCTATCTCATCCTTGCCTTTGGCGCGGACATGAGCCCTGTGCAGAAGGAAGTGGCAAGGGAGTCATACGCGCTGATGAATTCAATGGGTTTCAATGTCACGCTCTACAACACAGGCGTAATCGCGGAGTTCGCCGGCAAGCCTGAGGGTCCGCCCTCAGTTGCCTCACCCGGCAGGCCGCCGTTCTTCTTCACCATAAGCCCTGACTGCACGGGCTGGAAAGCCATGCTGTTCTTCGC
>VGIZ01000139.1 GCA_016867675.1 Candidatus Aenigmatarchaeota archaeon
AACCTGACGCATGACTTTGACTGGGACTCGGACAATGCAAAACTTCTCTTCGAGCTTACTGCGAAATACGGGCTGCCCTACTTCCAGAACTACATCAACTCAGGGCTTGACCCGCGCAGCATAAGGGCGATGTGCTGCAGGCTCAACATCAACCAGAAGGAGCTGATGAGCAGGCCCGGCGGCATGTGGGGGCCTGGCGACAGCACAGGCAGCATAGGCGTTGTGACCATCAACCTCAACAGGCTTGCCTACGAAGCCAAAAAGGCGTCGGAAGAAACCAAGACCGATGACCCGCTTGCAAAGGCAAGGGAGGAATATTTCGCAAGGCTGCGCTACTACATGACCCTGGCGAAGAACTCGCTGGAGACCAAGCGCGAGGTCGTTGAGAAGAACCTTGCCAACGGCCTCATGCCATACACGAAGAGATACCTGGGCACGTTCAGGAACCACTTCTCCACCATAGGGCTATGCGGCATGAACGAGGCCTGCCTCAACCTGCTGGGCAGGGACATCGCCAGCCCTGAAGGGAAACAACTGGCCATAGACACGCTGATGTTCATGCGCGGGATGTGCCTGCAGTTCCAGAACGAGACAGGCAACCTTTACAACCTCGAGGCAACCCCTGCCGAGGGCGCGTCATACAGGCTCGCGAGGCTGGACAAGCAGCAGCATCAGGACATAATCACGTCAGGGGTGGCAGAGCCCTACCTCACCAACAGCACCCAGCTGCCCGTAGGATACACGGACGACGCCATACTGGCCATAGAGCACCAGAACGACATCCAGCCGCTCTACACAGGCGGCACCATGTTCCACATCTTCGTCGGCGAGCGCATAAGCGACGGCGAGGCGTGCAAGCGCCTTGTGAAAAAGGTCGCTGAAAACACGCGGCTGCCCTACTTCAGCGTCACGCCGACCTTCAGCGTCTGCCCAGAGCACGGCTACGTCAGGGGCGAGCACTTCCTCTGCCCTACCGAAACTGACTCAGGGAAATGCGGAAAGCACACAGAGGTCTACTCGCGCATCGTCGGCTACTACAGGCCAGTCCAGAACTGGAACGCCGGCAAGCAGGAGGAGTTCAAGGACAGGTTGGAATTCAGCGAGGCAAAGACCATGAAGCACGAAACCTGTCTTGAGAAGCCCATTGAGGTCAAGGCCGTGGCGTGCTGAGGCTTGAGACAATTCTTTTTAACCCCAATCACAATCTTCATTATGGCCAGCGACTACAGGTACATCAGGGACTCTGCGATATCCAGCAGCGTTGAATTCAACGTCGGAGACCAGTTCGGCGAGCTTGAGGTCATAGGCGCCATAGTCGCGGTTGAGAAGAGCGAGGGCAGGATAAACCCCATATGGGACGTCAAGGTCGGCGGCAGCATATTCAACAACCCGGTCGTCTGCGGCGGCATTGTCTATTTCGGCGCCTGCGACAAGAACTTCTATGCGGTCAACGCAGAGACCGGCGAGGAGGTCTGGAGGTTCAGGACAGGCGACGTTAATGCGTCTTCGCCCGCCGTATGCAACGACATTGTATATTTCGGCAGCTATGACGGCAACATGTATGCACTTTCCGCGGATGAAGGGAAACTGCTGTGGAGGTTCGCATCCGACGGCCAGATATACTCAAACCCCGCGGTGCAGGACGGCTTTGTCTACTTCGGGTCGCGCGACAGGAACTTCTACGCCCTGGACGCGAAGATCGGAGATCTGGCATGGAAGTTTTCAGCGCAGGATTCCATATGCTCGCACCCTGTCGTGAGCAGCGGCGTCGTGTATTTCGGGTCGGCGGACGGCAACGTCTACGCGCTCGGCGCAAGGACAGGCAGGCTGCTCTGGAGGTTCAATGCGCAGCACGAGGTCAGGCTGGGCTTAGCGGTATCCGAAGACACTGTGTGCTTCGGCTCCATGGGCAAGAAGATGTTTGCGGTCTCGACTGACGGCAGCCTGAGATGGACGTTCAAGGCCAACAACTCCATAGCGACTTCCCTGCTTCTGGCGGGCGGCGTGGTGTATTTCGGCTCAAGGGACAACTACTTCTACGCAGTTGACGCCAAAACCAGCAGGCTCCTGTGGAAATTCAAGACGCAGGGCATGATTTTCGAGACCGGTTGCATCCATGACGGCGTGCTCTACTTCTGCAGCTGCGACAGCAACCTTTATGCCCTCGAGGCAGCGACTG
>VGIZ01000140.1 GCA_016867675.1 Candidatus Aenigmatarchaeota archaeon
CCGCGCGGCTGTTCCTCATGTTCGTTTCCTCACCTGAGAGCCAGATGGAATGGAGCGACGAGGGCATCATCGGCGCATACAGGTTCGTGCTCAGGTTCTGGAGCATGGTAAACGAGAGCAAAAAAATAAAATGCAGAACAGGAAAGCTGGAGACGCGCGACCTGCTCATGCGCGCCAGGCTGCACTCGGCGATAAAGAATGTGACTGAGACCATGGAGTCGTTCAGGTTCAACCTCACCATCGGCAGCCTGATGGAGCTGCTGAACGGAATGCAAAAATATGCAGAGGACTGCCACAGGGATGTTATGGCCGAGTCGCTGGAGGCCCTGACCGCCATGCTCTCGCCGTTCGCGCCTCATGTGTGCGAGGAGGCGTGGGGGCTGCTGGGCAGGAAAGGCTTCGTTTCGCTGGCGAAATGGCCTGCCGCAGACGAAACGCTGATAGACCGCAGGCTGGAGATGATGGAAGAGCTTGTTGAAGCGACGAAGGCTGACATCAGGGAAGTCATTAAGATTGTGGGCAGGCAGCCGAAGTCCGTAAGCATCTATGCTGCCCCGCTCTGGAAGTACGCTGTCTACAGCGAGATACTGGAGCACGCAAAGAAGGAGTCGGACGTCAAGGCCATGCTGAAAGCTGTCATGCAGATGCCGGCGGCAAGGCAGCAGGGCAGGCATGCCGCCGTGTTCGCCGAGAAGCTGGCAAAGGATGCGCGCATGCTGAAGGGCGCGCTGTCGCAGGATGACGAGCTGAAGGCGCTCGAGGGTGCAAGGCAGGAGCTGGAAAAGCTTTTCAGCTGCAGCGTCAAGATAATGAAAGCTGAATCGTCAGGCTCGCTCAAGGCCCTGCGCGCAGAGCCTGGCAAGCCCGGCATCGAGGTGGAATGAGGGGAAGTGGAAGATATGTTATTGACCATACTCGGCCTGGTTGATGTCGCGCTTGGCATTGTGCTGGCTGCAAGCCCCTACTTCAATTACACAGGCATGGCTGTCATCGGCACGCTTGCGGTCATCGCGCTGATAAAGGGCGTTTTTTCCGTCCTTTCGGCTGCTGCGGGTGGATTTTACCTGTCGATAGAGAGCTGGCTGGACATCATTGTCGGGGTGCTGCTGCTGACCACGACATTCGGCGTGCATTTCTCATGGTTCCTGTGGATAGGCATATTTGAGGCGGCGAAGGGCGTCTATTCCATTTTCAGCGAGATGATTGGCGACTAGGGGCTTTTGCTTCTTTTTAATACAGAATTCATAATCCCATGCATGTACTTCGGCCAGGTTCTCAGGTATTACTCGCGCGAGGATGTGCAGAAGCGGATGACAGAAGCGGCTAGGGGTCGCGAGGTCGCGGGCATCTTCAAGACAGGCTCGTTCAGCCAGAGGCCTGGCAGCCTGCAGTACCCTGCCGACATAACGTCCATGGTGAAGAACGGCGCGCTTGAATTGCACTGCTCCATAGAGCGCTGGTCGCAGCCCATGGCGCTGAAGGCTGACAACTACGGCCAGCTGAGAAACGGCTGGGACTTCGTTGTTGACGTGGACTGCGAGGACTTCAGGCACGGCAGGGCCGCGGCGCTTGTGCTGTGCAGGGCGCTGGAGGAGCACGGCATAAGGCACTATTCGGTGAAGTTCACGGGCGGGACAGGCTTCCACATCGGCGTGCCGTGGGAAAGCATGCCGGGGAAGGTGGATTTCACGTCGTCGGTAAAGCTGTTTCCCGACCTTCCAAGGGCCATGTGCGCCTACCTCAAGGACTACTGCAGGGACGGGCTTGAGAAGGCGCTGCTGAAGCTGGACAGCCCTGAGAAGCTGGCGGAGCAGGCTAATATAAAGGCGGGCGACCTGCTGACAAAGGACGGCATAAACCCGTTCAGGCTGGTTGAACTTGACCACGTGCTCATATCACCGAGGCACCTGTTCAGGATGCCCTATTCGCTGAACATGAAGAGCTCGCTGGTCTCGCTGCCTGTCACAACATCAGAGCTGGGCTCGTTTGAAAGGCGCATGGCAGAGCCGGCCAGGGTGAAGGCCGCGATCGGGTTCCTTGACTCGGGTGTAAGCGGCGAGGCGGGCGCGCTGGTTGCGGAAGCTGCTGACTGGCAGACCAAGAACAGGGGCGCGCTGGGAGGGCCTGTCAGGAAGCTGGAGCTGAGCTATTCAAGGGCTGTTGAGCCTGCATTTTTT
>VGIZ01000141.1 GCA_016867675.1 Candidatus Aenigmatarchaeota archaeon
TGGAAACAGGTTCATTGTATATGCGCACCTGGAAAACCAGCGCATGATTGACGGGGCGACCGCAAGGCTGGCGGGCAAGAGCTACACGAGAAAGCATTGCGACGAAAGGCCGCGCGAGGCCGAGATTTACGACGTGCAGAGGTTCCTTGAGGCAGCCGAGCGCTATGACCTGGACGCGCACCTGGCCCATCTCACGACAAAGGAGAGCATTGGGCTTGCAGGGGAGCATGCAAGGAAGAGGCCGGGAAGGGTCTCGGCAGAGGTCGCGCTCCACCACACCATGTTCTGCGACAGGGATATGGAAAGGCGTGGCGCGGCCCTGAAGATGAACCCGCCGCTCAGGCCTGCGGCTGACAGGGACTACGTCAGAGGGGAACTGCTTCGCGGCGACATGGAACTCATGCTGGTGACAGACCACGCGGCGCACACCAGGGCCAGCAAGGAAAGCCCGAACCCGCCGTCGGGCATCACGGGCTCGGACCATCTTGGCGCAGCGGTCTCGCAGTTCCTTGCGACAAAGGAGCTGGAGCCTGTCAGGGCTGCGGCAATAACCTCGTTCAACGCCGCCCTGAGGTTCGGGTTCAGCGAAGGGGACGATAAAAGGGCGAGGATTGCCGAGGGCTTCCTCGGAGACCTTGTCGAGCTTGACCCTGAGAATGAAGGCATCTCAAGGATCTACACGAAATGCGGCCACACGCCGTACGCGCTCGGCGAGGACGCCTGGCCTGAGACGCGGCGCGTCTGGCTGGGAGGGAAGCTGGTCGCCGACAACGGGGTTTTGCTTTTGGATTAAGTGAAAATATGGGCGCAACATATCCAAGGGAGTGCAGGATAGGAAGCCTTGTGCTGAGCCCGCCAGTCACAAACGCGTCCGGATTTCTTGCCACGCCGCCTGAATACAGGCGCTTTTCCGCATACAGGGGCGTGGGCGGCGTTGTGGGCAAGACTATAGTAAGGCTTGCAAAGCCCGGCCATGAAACGCCTGTCGTGGTTGTCAAGGAGGACGGCTCTGTGCTCAATGCCATAGGGCTTGCAGGACCGGGTGTCGACGAGCATGCCCGCGAGATGGCTGATTTCTATCCTCTGCATGTGCCGTTCATTGAATCCGTGGCAAGCGAGGAGTCAGCGGATGATGCTGCACTGGTCATACGCAGGCTGAATGGCAGGTACGCTGCAATAGAGCTGAACATTTCATGCCCTAACGTGATGAAAGGCATGCTTGCAGGGCAGGACCCAAATCTGACGAGTGCATACACAGCTGCAGCCAAAAACGCGGCAAGAATAAAGTCTGTCATAGTCAAGCTCACGCCCAATGTTGATGACATCACAGAGCCTGGAAGAGCTGCGGCTGACGCGGGCGCCGATGCGCTCCTTGTCGCCAACACCGAAAAGGACACATACATCAATCCGCACACAAACAAGCCGCATCTTACCAACAAGACAGGCGGGAAATCGGGTAGGAATATAATGGAGAACAACCTGCGCAGGGTGGAGGCTATAGCAAGGATGAGGGAGGCGGGCGGATTCAAGTTCAAGATTGGCGGCGTGGGGGGAATAGCTGGCGCAGAAGACGCAAGAAAATATTTTGATGCGGGCGCGGACTACATACAGGTCGGGACTGAGTTCTTCCTTGACAGGCCGCTGGAAATAAAGAGGCTGACGCAGCCCGGGCTGGAAACCGTGCAGGAGATGCTGGAAAGGATGGAGGCTGAGCTTTATGGCCGTGCAGCATAACCACTCGGAGATGCGGATAGCGCGCATCTGGGACGAATGCGAGGGCATCAAAACCTTCGAGCTGGACGGAGAAGTTGACTCGCGCGCAGGGCGGTTCATAATGCTGTTCGACCACGAATCTACGGAGAACCCGCTGACCGTCTCATACGATAAGCCGCTGAGGGTCATGGTGAAAGCAAGAGGGGAGGATGACGGCGACAACAGCTTCACGAACAGGCTTTTCAGGAAAAAGGTCGGCGACAGGCTGCAGGTCACGGGCCCGACGGGCAACTGCTTTGCCGATGTCATTGACATGGAGAGGCCGCTTTACGTCGTGATGGGCGGCTGCGGCTGCGCGGGGCTGCCGCTGCTGGAGAAGGAAGCCGAAGCCATGCGCAAGCCGCTATGGTATATTTTCGGATTCGGCGGCAGAAGCCAGATACCAAGGGCT
>VGIZ01000142.1 GCA_016867675.1 Candidatus Aenigmatarchaeota archaeon
TGGGCTCGTCTGGTGAGGATTTCCTGAGGACATCAATCACCATGTCCCCGCCGTCAAGCAGGCTCACTTCTTTTTTATAAACGCCTTCCTTCTTGTCATAGTCGCCTTCTTTTTTATCCCCAAAGATACCCTCGGGGTTCTCCGTTATGAACTGCTTTATTTTTTCCCTCTCGCCGGGCGTCAGCCTGCGGAACGCCGCGGCGCCCTTCTGGGGCTTTTTCACAGAGGTCCAGTCCGTCCTCTTCGGGAACGCCTCCTCCCCGCCCTTTTTTTTCTTGGCCCTCAGCATGCACCTTTGCCACCATGCAGGCATGCACTCATGATTGCAGAGCAATCATGGTGTGCCCGCGACTCTGTCGCGGCAGCATCTGGCCAATAAGCCATTCCCTTACGCTATTCTTCTTGGCCATATTCAAACCTGCTAATAATTATTGTGCGTTAGCTTCTTAATATGAATTTCACGCCATTCAGAAGAACACAAGGAAGAAGGCGGCTATGAGCAGTATGAACCCCAGTATGACGCCCGTGAGCCCGAAGGTGTCTCCCTGGTGCTCCTCGGTTGAGGGGAAGAACACCACCAGAAACCCGCCTATCAGGAAGAGCAGGATTCCGATTGCGATACCAAGCCAACCAAACATTGACACCACTTTAAATCCCGCATTGGTCAATGAAGCCAAGCGGGTCGTCTGCGCCCCTTGTGCCTTTTAATATTTGCTATGACCACATTAATATAATGTTAGGATAAAGGTTAAACCTTGCATTGGACAAGGGCAACAAGCGAGTCCGTAACCAAATACAAGGCGGCATGTATGGCGTTTGCAAGAGCGAAACTGGTGATGGAGGACAACTGCTTCGTCGAGGAGCCCGGCGGCGTCGAGATGAAGTTTGTCGGTCCCAACGTGAAGAAGCTCTACAAGCTGATGTTTGAGACCATGAAGTCGGTCTTCAACGTCACCTCCAGCGACATTCAGGAGACCGACTACAACTGGGGCAAGACGGACAAGGGCGACAAGTTCAAGGTGCGCTGGTGGATGCACAAGGACATGGACCTGTTCAGCTACATCTACCTGCGCGCCGACATAATCGGCGAGGACGACAACAAGGGCAACGGCAGGGTCACCATAGCCGTCCGCGGCCTCATAAGGACGGAATACCCGCAGGACACCGTGTGGCAGCGCTCGCTTTTCTACGAGATGCTGAGGACGTTCTGGCACAGGGCATTCTACCACAAGAAAAGGGAGGAGTACGCCGAGGAGTGCAGGCACGGCACAATACTCTTCATGGACAAGATGAAGGAATACTGCCAGAAGCTCGGCGGTGCGGCAGCCGCGTCTGCTGCAGCCGCGGCAGAGAAAAAGTAACTTTTGAAGGGAAAGGCGAAAGCTGAAACCTCCGCTTAACAGGGGGGCAAAAGGAGTCCGTCATTAAGGACGAGGCGAAGTGTATGGCGAAGATAGAAGTCACGGACGAATGCCTGACGCCCGAAAAATACACCTACATCAGGTACACGGGCAAGGACCCGTGGAGCGTTGCCGAGAAGATAACCGAGAAGATAAGGCCGTTCTTCCATGTGAGCGCATCAGGCACGAACAACTGGAGGCTCAACTGGGACATCACGGGTGACGTGCGCACCTTCTATTCGCTGTGGTGGGTCAAGAAGGATTTCAGCAGGTTCACCCAGATGAAGGTTGACCTGAAGCTGCAGGGCGAGCAGCACAAGGACACCAAGATGGGCAAGTTCAGCCTGCAGTTCAGCGGGACGCTTATCACGAAGTTCAAGGCATGGGGCCCGCTGCTTAGGACGGCCTGGTACATGTACTCCTACCTGTTCTACAACAGGGCAAGGCGCCAGTACATCAAGAGGTGCCAGAGCACCATATACAGCTTCAAGAACGAGCTGAAGAAGGAGTTCGGCCTTGAGGAGACCGAGATACCTTCGACAGGCGGGACCTTCGGATAGTGGAAAGGAAGGCGAAAGCTGAAACCTCCGCTTAACAGGAGGGCAAAAGGAGTCCGTTTCCAAGAGGGAGGCGAGATGTTAAACCCTCGCATTAACCGAGATAACAAAGCGAGACCGTCATCAAGAGGAAGGCGAGATGTTAAACCCTCGCATTAACCGAGATAACAAAGCGAGACCGTCATCAAGAGGA
>VGIZ01000143.1 GCA_016867675.1 Candidatus Aenigmatarchaeota archaeon
ATTCATGCCTGACTGCGGCGCGGCAAGCCACGGAGAATGGGTTGCATACAAGAGGTCTTCGTGGAACTACCCGGACGTGGATGAGGATGAGGTCCTCAGGGAGATTGTCAGGCACAGCCAGCCGCTCGGATGGAATCCCGCCCGCCCGAACATGGAAGGGGGCGCCCTTCATCGCATGGTTTCTGAAAAGCTCGGTGAAAAGCTCGGCAGCGGCGCCAGCGGTCTCAGGCTCTATACCGCCCTTCGCTCGCCGCTTGACAGCAGGGGGGTTGACGGCTTTTTCGAGTATGATGGCAGGGTTGTGACCATAGACCTGACAACGAACCCGGACAAGGTGGAGAACGGCTACTGGGCCAACGTCATTGTCGGCCCTGACCTTGAGTTTGCGGCTGACCTCATAACAGCGAGGCTTTCTGAGAGGCGCGAGGCACCAAGGCTCCAGCTTGGCGGTGTTTCGATGACCCTGAGAAGGCCGCCTGCAAGGTGCGCTGTTGCGTGAATTTCTCGCTCATTTCACGAACTCTACACCAGACCCGCCGCTACTAATCAGCACTGTTATCTTCTTCCGGGCGCGTATGCCTTCGCGTTCAACAATTTCAGGGGGTATGGTTATCCATATGGAGTTCCCTCGCTTCTTCGGGAATGCCTCGAAATGTTCCATGTCATTCACCCTGTCAAACCAGGCAAATCAGCCTGAGCATGTTCCTGAGCGCGGGCGCGAGACCCAGGATTAGCACCACGATTTTCAGGAAGTTCCCAAAATCACGGCTCTCAACCTTCCTTCCTTTCTTGTCCGTTACCCGCTCGTAGCCCCACCTGTCAATGGCCCAGAGCACAGGCAGGACAACCACTATCTTGAGCGCGAACATGGAGACAGGGCCGAAGGCAGGGATGAGCAGGTTGGGGACGACGTGCTGCTCGCCGTAGCCGAAGAAGGACATGGCCGTGAAGGTGCCCGATGCGTCCAGCAGGTGGCTGCCCAGTATCGCCTGATTGACGCCGCTGAAGTATTTCCTCGCGGGCTTCATGTGCCCCCAGACTATGGTGAGCCTGTAAATCAGGTAGAAGAGCAGCATCCAGAAGCCTGTCGTGGCCAGCATCATGAGCAGCGGCAGCAGCGTCAGGGCAGGCAGCATCAGCACATTGACAGCGTCAAGCACCAGCCCTATGGCGAGCATGGGCTTCCAGTAGGGCGCCTTCCTAAACCTCTGGATTGCAAGGCACAGCGCCAGCACCCCGATTGCCAGCCCGAAGGTGATGAAGTAGCTGCCCGGCGTCGGGAAGAAGGATTGGTTGTAGAAGGCGTTCAGCCCGTCGGTCGCGAGCCTGCCGACGTAGGCAGCGTCGTGGAGGACGCGGGTGCTGGAACCCCAGAAGATGAAGGGCAGGATGGCATAGAAGAAGTGCCTGTCTATGCGCACCTTCATGCGCTGCATGAGCTTATAAACAGCCAGCACGGCTATGACGAGGATGACGCCATAGACCAGCGTGTTCACAGGGTTGAAGTAGCCGTTCGCCAGCATGGGCGCTATGAAATAGTCGTAGAGCGGGTTGGGCATGACTATAATTGCCCGCGCGCGAATATAAACTTATGAACCGATAAAGTGACAGAGGCGGGCGGCAGGGGCTTTGGTCAGGAAGCCTCTGCCTACGTGTTCTCAATCTCGCCCGGAGCTTCTTCAAACTGCCGGTGGACATTGTCGTCGCTGCCGCTCCAGTCGTCCCTGACACCGGCAGACGAACCCGGTGCGCCTTTGAGCCGCTGTTGCGGCACGCGCTGGAGATAGCCCTTATCAAACATCTCCTGCTTCAGCTCCTTGATGCAGTCAGGGCAATAAAGAAAGCCCTTTTTGGCAGGCTGTTTCTTGCAGCGCTGGCACTCTGTCATGGGTTTCTCCTTGATTGAAATGGTCCTCTTCAGAACCTGTCCATCCCCTGCCTCTGGTGCGTGTGCGCGCCCATGGGGCAAAGCCAACCGGCTCACGCGGCCCGCTGGCTGTCGGGATGGTTGATTTTTGTGAGCATGAACTGGGACATGAATGCGCAAGATAGAATTCTATTGAGCACTGGATATATAAACCCATTACATTTTCACTACAATACGGGGACAACCTTTAAAAGGGGGCTTGACCATAATATAATAC
>VGIZ01000144.1 GCA_016867675.1 Candidatus Aenigmatarchaeota archaeon
CACCTCGGCATTATCGGCGAATGCAACATCCAATACGCGCTGAATCCTGAAACCGGCGACTATCGGATAATCGAGGTCAATGCAAGGCTGTCGCGAAGCTCTGCGCTCGCGTCCAAGGCAACGGGCTACCCGCTGGCGTTCGTGGCGGCGAAGCTGGCGCTGGGATACAGCCTTACAGAAATCCAGAACTCCATAACGAGGAAGACGATGGCGTGTTTTGAGCCCGCGCTTGACTATCTTGTCGTCAAGATTCCCCGCTGGGACCTGAAGAAGTTCGTCAGGGTCAGCAAGCGCATAGGCTCGGAGATGAAGTCCGTCGGCGAGGTCATGGCCATAGGCAGGACCTTTGAAGAGGCTGTTCAGAAGGCTGCAAGGATGCTGCAGATTGGCGTCTATGGCATCGTGTGCAACAGGAACAATTTCTCGTTCGGCGACATTGAGGAAGAGATAAGGAACCCGACGGATGAAAGGGTCTTTGCGATAGCAGAGGCGATAAAGAAGGGAATCAGCGTGGAGCGCATACATGAGCTGTCGCACATAGACAACTGGTTCCTGGAGAAAATCAGGAACATAGTTGAGACAGAGCAGGAGCTGCGCAGTTTCAATGCAGGCAGCGTCCCGCGGGAGCTGCTGCTCAGGGCCAAGAAAGCCGGTTTTTCGGACAGGCAGATATCGCTGGTCTTCGGCATGGAGGAGCTGGACATAAGGAAGCTGAGAAAATCAATGGGCATCGAGCCTGTCGTCAAGCAGATAGACACGCTGGCGGCGGAATACCCCGCTGAGACGAACTACCTTTACATGACCTACAACGGCGCAGAGAGCGACGTCAGCTTCGGCGGCGGGAAAAGGGTGATGGTGCTGGGCTCGGGTTCGTACAGCATCGGCTCGTCGGTTGAGTTTGACTGGTGCGGCGTGAATACCGTCTTGTCGCTCAGGAACATGGGGTACGAAACCATAATGGTCAATTACAACCCTGAAACCGTGTCCACGGACTACGACATCTGCGACAGGCTTTACTTCGACGAGCTGAGCTTTGAGAATGTGCTTGACATCTACGAAAAGGAGAAGCCCATGGGCGTTGTGGTGTCCATGGGCGGGCAGATACCGAACAACATAGCGCTGAAATGCCACAACGCGGGCGTAAGGGTGCTGGGCACATCACCGGAGAGCATCGACACCGCGGAGAACAGGTACAAGTTCTCAAAGCTTCTCGACGAGCTGGGCATAGAGCAGCCTGAATGGAAGGAACTGACAAGCGTAAGCGACGCCATAGCGTTCGCGGAAAAGGTCGGCTACCCTGTCCTTGTCAGGCCGTCCTATGTGCTCAGCGGCTCTGCCATGAGCGTGGCGCTGAACAAGGACGAGATGGAGAGCTACCTGAACAAGGCATCGGTTGTCAACCCCGAGCATCCCGTAGTCATAAGCAAGTTCATAGTGAATGCGAAGGAGATAGAACTGGACGCAGTCGCGGAGCACGGAAAAATCATAGCCCATGTAATCATTGAGCACGTGGAGAATGCGGGCGTGCATTCAGGCGACGCCACCATGGTGCTGCCTTCGCAGAGGATATACACGGAGACGGCGAGGAAGATAAAGCACGCAGGCGACAGAATAGCCAGGGCGCTGGACATAACAGGGCCCTTCAACATGCAGGTGATAGCAAAGGACAACCGCATCAAGGTCATAGAATGCAACCTGAGGGCGTCGCGCTCGTTCCCGTTCACGTCAAAGGTCACGAGGGTGAATTTCGTTGACAGGGCGGTGAAGGCCATGATGGGCGGGGAGAACGGCGAATTCAGCTATGACATAAATTACGTCGGCGTCAAGGCGCCGCAGTTCTCATTCTCAAGGCTGAAGGGCGCCGACCCCGTGCTGGGCGTTGAGATGGCGTCAACAGGCGAGGTTGCATGCCTTGGCAGGGACGTGCATGAGGCGCTGCTCAAGGCACTCATTTCAACAGGCTACACCATACCGAAGAAGAATGTCCTTGTGAGCATGGGCGGCGACAGGAACAAGGCGCGCTTTCTGGACTCTGCGAGAAGGCTGCAGCAGCTCGGCTTCAACATATTCGCCACAGAAGGGACGTCGAAATTCCTGGTTGCCAACGGCATAAGCAACACCATGCTCTTCA
>VGIZ01000145.1 GCA_016867675.1 Candidatus Aenigmatarchaeota archaeon
AAGAGGTCATGCGCCGCGGCATTGAAGGCAATGTCATCGTGGACTGCCGCATAGGCGCATGGTCGCTGGGCGGCTGGGCTGACGCCAGGATTTTCGTGGCGTGCCCGTTTGAAACGCGCGCGAAGCGCGTCGCCAAGAGGGAAAACATACCCCTCGCCGCCGCAAGGAAAAGGCTGAAGGACAGGGACATCCCCGACGAGAAGCGCTACAGGGAGCTCTACGGCATTGACATCAGCGACATGGGCATCTACGACTACGTGATTGACAACTCAGGCTCCTTTGAAGAGCTGGAATGCAGGGTAAGGAAGGTCGCTGAAGAGATAAGGAAGTCGTTGTAGCCTAAGCCGCCTCGTCGGCCTCGCCGACCTGTATGTTCTTCCTCAGCACGCGCCCTGCGTCGCGGATGAACCTGCGCACGTATTCGCGCTGGAGCAGGATGGCCTGCTTGTCTATGTCCAGTATCTTGCCCTTCTTGACTGAATCGCGCATCTTCTCCAGCTCCGTGAACACGTCAAGGTACTTCCTGTCAATCATGCCTGTCTCCACGAGCTCGCGCTTGATGACGTCGGCCATTTTCGCTTCCTTTGGCACGGGCTTGTTCATCGCCTTGAGCAGGGTCAGCGTAGTCTCCTGCATTATGGCCAGCGACTTCTCCACCATGCTCTCGCGCTTCATGACCTCAATCTTGACAATCAGCCCTTCCATCCTCTTGACGAACCTGCCTGACTTCGCAATCCATGCGTCAAGCAGCGCGCCCGTGACCTTGTTGACCTTCTTGTGCTCCACCTTCTTGCGCAGCTCGATTATGGCCGCAAGGTCGTCGGCAAGCTTGGGATCCATTTTCATTTCCACCAGCGTCTTGCGCAGCGCGACAGGCGCCTCCTCTGGCCGCGGCGGGCTCTTGCCCAGGAACATCAGCACAGCCTGCGCGCTCTCCAGCATGGCGTAGTAAAGGTCCTCAACGATAAGATACATCTTCGCGTTCTCCACGCGCTTGATGCGCTTGGGCCCGCGCTCTATGAACTTCTCAACAGCCTCCTTGGACGGCCTTATCTCGCCCATCTGGAGAAGTCGTTTGATGGGAAGGAAGATGTCCTTGTCATAGACAGGCACGCCCTCGCGTATGAAATTGAAGATTATCGGGTGGCCCAGCCTCACCATGTTCCAGAACTCGGTCAGCATGTAGGGCTGCTGGACCGAGAGCAGCTTGTGGCAGGACTTGGCGATGTGGTCCATGTCGTCCTCCATCTTCATCTTCAGCGCAGGCGTTATCCTGTGCCTTGTGTCGTCAACGATTATGAAGACATCAATGTCGCTCTCGCCCTTGAACTCCTGCCGCGCAGTTGAGCCGAACAGGACTATGCTCCTTATCAGCGGGCCATAGGCTTTCAGCATCTCCTTGGTGAACTTCTTGAGAATTTCTATGCGCTGCTCCTTGTTCAGCTTCTCGCCCTCCTTGGTTGCCTTCGCGCCCTTCTTCATGCCCTTCTCGGCATCGGCGGCGCCTTCCCCGACTTCGCCCTCGAACCCGCTGCGCTCCTCTGCCTCCGCGCGCTCGTCAAATTCATTGTTGCCTCCGCTGCCCTCCCCATGTCTCTGCGGCGGCATGGGCTCGTGCGCCTCCTCAGGGGCTTCCTTATCGCTGACAATCGGTTCAGCCTGCTTGCTGGCGCTGCTGCCAGTGTCGGTCTTGACCATCTTCTCGTATTCCTTCTCAGCCTTGGTCTTGGGCATCTCAAACCTCTGCTCTGAAATCACCCTTTTTTGCGAGCCGCCATCGCCTCAGCATGTCATCATACACAGGCGCATCAAGCGGCTCGCACCCCGCCCCATCATTTATTGGCTCATGGGTAGATAAAAGGCAGGCGTCAACAAGGGCATCAGTGGTTCTGCATCTGACGCATCTGTCGCCGTTGATGGTGAGGACATACTCAGCGCCGCCGCCTTCACGCCTTCGCATGCCGACGCGGTAGGCCTGCTGCACCGGCGCGTCATCCCCAGCACCGGGTTTAGCTGATGCCATAATTGTCACTATAAAATAA
>VGIZ01000146.1 GCA_016867675.1 Candidatus Aenigmatarchaeota archaeon
CGGAAGTCAGCCAGACCAAGACAGCCGAATTTACCTGGATTTCAGAGGACATAAGCGAGAAGAAGAAATACGAATCGCGCAAGGGCGAGGGCGACTATGACACCAACATGCACCAGTATGGTTCCATGGACAGGAGCTATGTCAGCTCCAGAAAGAAGGGCTACATCAAGTGAGGACGTGACAGCCATGCAGCACGCAACGCTCGTGTTTCTGGTGAAGGACGGGAAGGAGGGCGAGGTGGCACTCGGCATGAAGAAGAAGGGCTTCGGCAGGGGGAAGTGGAACGGCTTCGGCGGCAAGGTGCAGTATGGCGAGGAGCCGCATGAGGCCGCAGCGCGCGAGGCATGGGAGGAGGCCATGGTCCGCGTGCGCGAGATGGTGAAGCACGCGGAACTGACCTTCCTGTTCCCCGCTAAGCCCGAGTGGAACCAGTGCGTGCACGTCTTCGTCGCAAGGAAATGGGACGGCACGCCGACAGAGACAGAGGAGATGAAGCCGCAATGGTTCGGCGTAAAGGAGCTGCCGCTGGAGAAGATGTGGCAGGACGACCCGCACTGGCTGCCGAGGGTGCTGGCGGGCGAGCGGCTGAGGGCAAAGTTCATCTTCGGCGGCGACAACGAGCGCGTGGAGAACGCCAAGATGTGGGACTACTGAGGCATGCTCTTGTTGCGAATGCATCTCCCAACATATTAGCAGACATCTGTCCTCCGGCAGCGTGGCCGACCTTTCACCGACAAGCTGTGTAGAAACCATATGCCCTTCCTGTTTCCTTGGCTCAAGCCCAATCATTTTTGCGCGGATGCATGTGCACAAAAAGCCTGGATTTTTGCTCCCAAGCATGCAAAACGCCGTCATTTCTACAGAGCCCACTGATGGCATAGCATTTTAACCCAGATATACAAATTATTATCATGGCCGACTCATCAGCCATTGGCGTCATAATGCAGATGATAACGTCCCTTCTCGGGGACATCATAGGCACCATCAGGACGCAGTCAGGCCTGTTCAAGCAGCTGCTCTCGGCTATGGGCGGCGTGTTCGGCGCAGGCGGGCTCAGCCCCTATATCGGCGCGGTCATAGTCCTCGCGGTCGCCATCCTGCTGGTGAGGTTCCTCATCTCGGAGAGCAAGGTCATACTTGCGCTCGTCGGGATAGTGCTCTTCATATTCATGCTGATAGTAGTGTTCTGAGGGTTTGCTATTTTGTTGAAATGCGCTCCCGCAGGAGAAAAGAAGAGGCAGCAAATCCAGCCTGAAGCCAACCCCATTCTCTATGGCGGTGACCTGCAACAAGAATATAGCTTTTGCTGCGAGTATCAGAAACAAGAAATGCCTACTTCGCCTTCTCCTTCGCTTCCTTCGGCTCTTTCTCCTTTTCCTTCGCCTTTGCCATGACCCTCGGTATCTGGATGGGTATGGGCAGCTGAAGCTCCTCGGCGAAGTTGGACACCTTGAGCAGGCACTTCCTGAAGAGCTGGTTCAGTATCTCTACGGATGCGTCCTCGGGCAGCGTCCTGTCCTTCTTCCACTGCGCGAGTATCTTGGCGTTGCTGTCCGCCATGTAGACCATCTCGCCCTCAACCCTTATGCTCCCTATGTCAGGCTGGTATTCGGTCAGGAACTCAAAGGTCAGCGAGAGCGCCTTCTTGCCCAGGCTCGGCATGTCAACTTCCTTTATGTCGCTCACCTTGGGGCTTGAATTGACCTTTATCTCGCCCCTGGGCAGCTGCTTCCTCCTCGCCTCAATGGAATTGAACGAAAGCCCCACGATCGGCATGTTAATCCTCCATATTGATGTGACTAATTGTCAGTTCTATATTTAAAGGCTTTCGGAGAAAGAAAATATCATGATTTCGTCTATGGGAGAGCTGGAAAAGCAGATTTTTGACATGGTCTGCCGCCAGCTGCTGGTAAACAAGAAGGAGCTTGTCGCCAG
>VGIZ01000147.1 GCA_016867675.1 Candidatus Aenigmatarchaeota archaeon
TGGGGCCTTGGCATAGACCGCATAGCCATGCTCAGCATGGGCATCAGCGACATCCGCGAGATGTTCAGCCAGAACATTGACTTCATACTGAAAAAAGAGGTTGTATATTGATGATGTGTTTGAATTCGGTGAGATTATGCCTTCATTTGAAGTGTCCATGAAAAACCTGGAGAAGCTGGCAAGGAGGAAGTTCACCGAGCAGGACCTGGAATATGCGAAGGCTGAGCTGGAGGCGTCCAGCGGCGACACGCTGAAGCTGAAGTCAGCCGACACCAACAGGCCTGACCTGTGGTCAGAGGAAGGCATAGCCCGCGTCATCCGCGGCATACATGGCGTTTCCAAAGGCATACCCAGGCTGGCTGCAAAGAAGGGCACGAAAAGGATAATCGTAGGCGCCAGCGTAGCATCAGTCAGGCCGTTCATATCAGGCTTTGTTGCCGACGGGCTGGATGTGACGGACGAGATGCTGCGCAGCATGATAAACATGCAGGAGAACCTGTCCGAGAACTTCGGCCGCAAGAGGAGCCAGATAGCAATCGGCATCTACAGCCGCAAAAAAATGGCCTTCCCGCTGAAATACGACGCCGTTGAGCCTGACTCAGTGAAATTCGCGCCGCTGGAGTTTGATGAAAGGATGAGCCTGAGGCAGATACTGCAGAAGCACCCGACAGGGGTGAGGTATGCGGGCCTGCTGAAGGGCATGGCGCACTACCCGCTGCTGAGGGACGCTAAGGGCGAGGTCCTGTCATTCCCGCCTGTGATAAACAGCAGCACGCTGGGCAAGGTGGAGCCTGGCGAGGCCAGCCTGTTCGTGGAGGTGACAGGGCCTGACCAGCAACAGGTCATGGTTGCGGCCAACATACTTGCGCAGGCGTTCTCTGACAACGGCGCAAGGATTGAGGCAGTGTCTTCTGTTTATCCGCACAGGACATCCATGGGGACAAGCGTTGAAACGCCCAACACAACGCCACAGAAGATGTTGTTTCAGTTCGGCGAGATAGAGCAGCTGCTCGGCATAAGGCTGTCAAAGGAAGAAACCACCAGACTGCTGGGGAAGATGCAGTACAATGCAAAGGTCGCGGGCACCAAGGTCGCGGTTGAGATACCCTGCTACCGCGGCGACATCATGCACCCTGTTGATGTCATAGAGGACATAGCCATAGCCTACGGCTACAACAGGATAGAGCCGCTTGAGACGGAGCACTTCACTGCGGGCGCGCTGGACAGGACAACCACATTCACCGAGAAGCTGAGGCGCATCATGGCAGGGCTGGGCTTCCAGGAAATAATAACGCCCATACTCACCAGCAAACAGGCATCGGAGAAGATGAACGTTAAGGAGGAGATGCTGGAGCTGGAGAACCCGATGACGGAGACCTATTCTGCCGTGCGCACATCGCTGCTGCCGTCGCTGCTCCAGTGCCTGTCAAAGAACAAGAACGTGGAATGCCCGCAGAGGATATTTGAGTCAGGCGAGTGCGCCATAAGGCTGATGGCCAAGGACATAATCAAGCTTGCAGCCTGCATCACGGACAGCGGCGTTTCCTTTGAAGACGTCTCATCAGTCCTTGACGCGCTGCTGCGCTCGCTGGGGCTGGAGTACAAGGTGCGCGCCGCGCACGACCCGAGGTTCATTGAAGGCAGGGCAGGCGTCATAGCGGTCGGCGGCGACAGGCTGGGCGTCATCGGCGAAATCCACCCGCAGGCGCTCAACAACTGGGGGCTTGAGAACCCTGTCGTGGCGTTTGAGCTCAATGTCAGCAGGCTCATGGAGAAGGCGAAGTGAGACTATGCCCATGGCCGTAGGAGCTTTTCTCAGCCTTCCTATGCTGGAACCGAAGGAGTT
>VGIZ01000148.1 GCA_016867675.1 Candidatus Aenigmatarchaeota archaeon
CTGCTCATGCGACCCCGAGAAGTTCAGGAAGCTCAAGGTCGCAAAGAAAGACTGCCCCTGCAGGCCGCTTTCAGCCAGGGAAAACATTGCAAGATGGAAGGAAATGCTCGGCGGGAAGGAAGGCCTGGTTGTTCGGCTGAAGACCAGCATGGCAGATCCGAACCCTGCGCTGCGCGACCCTGCCATGCTGCGCGTGTCCAATGAAAGGCACGCGCTCACGGGCAGGAAATACAAGGTCTGGCCTCTCTACAACTTCGCGAATGTCATTGAGGACCACATGCAGGGCGTGACGCACGTCTTCCGCGGCAAGGAGCACGAGCACAACACGGCTGTGCAAAACAGGCTTTATGCGGCACTGGGATGGAAATCCCCGATTGTCGTGAACTTCGGCATGCTGAAACTTGGCCGCGGAGGCGGCTCGTCAGTTGCGGGAGGGAAACTCCACAAGCGCGACATAAGGGAGATGCTTGCATCAGGCAAGATAGCGGGCTGGGACGACCCGGGCCTGCCGACGATAAGGGCGCTTCTCAGGCGCGGCTACCAGCCCGAAGCCATCCGGCAGGCCGTATTCTCGTGCGGGCTGAGCAAGACAGACATAACGTTCAACATGGAATCGCTGAATGCCGACAACAGGAAGCTCATAGACTCCAACGCCAATCGCTGCATGGTTGTTTTTGAGCCTGTCAGGGTTGAGGTGACAGGGCTGAAGGAAAGGTCGGTGAAGATGCATGTCCATCCCGACTTCCCGAAGAGGGGCGACAGGACGATTCCCGTGGACAGCGCAAGGATTTACGTCAACGCAGCGGACTTCCATGCGTTCATTGGCAAGGTCGTCAGGCTCAAGGGGCTCTGCAACATCAGGCTCGGGCCGCACACCAAGTTCATCGGCAACGAGCCGAAGGCTGAGCTGCAGAAGCTTCACTGGGTCTCCGAGCCGAATGTCAAAGTCCTGCTGGTCAGGCCTGAGGGCTCGGAGGACGGGCTCGGTGAGCCTGGCATGCAACGCCTGAAGGTCGGCCAGCTCATCCAGATGGAGCGCGTGGGCTTCGGCCGCGTGGACAAGGTTGAGAAGGGCCAGGTCACGCTGTTCTGGGCGCACAAGTGAGTTTAAATTGTTTTCTACAATGTTATAGTATGCCGATAATATCTCAGGTGTTTGATGCTCCAACGAGCGTTGAGGAGGTCAGGACCAGATTGAGACCTTATCTGGGGCATATGGTAAGGTTGAATCTGTATCATGAAGGTGGCTCCATTTCTTCTCTGCGAGGCGTGCTTTTGGAAGGAGATGGGGAACTTTATATTGAGAAAGCCAATCCAGCTGGCCCCACCGAATTCAGAAAAAGGGATGTTCAGATCGCAACACTTAGGGATTTGACGCCTGGTGGCGAGCCCATTGAAGGATATAATCCAGCAACAAGAGCAGAAGTTGAGCTTCTCTTGTGACTTATTTTATGACAACAGGTCATAACCGCATGCCAAACGCGCAAGCAATCAGATTTTATACCTCACCCTGTCCGCGTATTCCTGCTGCTTGCCTGGGTTCCAGCGCGAGGTGCGCGTGAAATAGCCGACGATGCGGTTCATGTGGTCTGTCCTTTTCCTACAGATAGGGCAGACGTCAACCTTCCCTCGCGTCACATGGTTGCTTGCGCAGACAGAGAAATCAGGCGAGAATGTGAAGTATGCCAGCTTCGTGCTTGCCATTTTCCTGACAAGGCTGCGCATGGCATCCGGGTCAGGCCTTGACTCTCCAATCCAGACATGGCATATGGTGCCGCCGTTGAAGAAGGGGTGGAACTCGGCTTCTGTCTTGACTTTGT
>VGIZ01000149.1 GCA_016867675.1 Candidatus Aenigmatarchaeota archaeon
GCTGTGGAGGAATTTTGGGGTTAGTATTTAGCAATTAAAAAATTCCGAAGAGTTGCCGAGCCAATCTTATTTAAAGTAATAAAAATAAGCGAGGCAATTGAATAGAACTAGTGCTTTTGCGCGGTGTTTGGTGTGAAAGCGCCAGCTTTAGGTGTGTTTTGCGCAGCCGGACCGGCGGTTAGCGTGTCCAGCGGGCTCTTCACTTTCCTTATCATGGCTGTGGAAACATGGGTGTAAATCTCAGTGGACTTTACACTGGAATGGCCCAGAAGCCGCTGGATGACCCTGATATCTGTTCCCGATTCCAGCAGGTGGGTGGCATAGCTGTGGCGCAGAGTATGGGCGTGGACATTCCTTTTTATGCCGGCCTTCCTGCAAGCATCCTTCACCATCTGCTGTATGGTCCTGGGATGCAGCCTGCCGCCGCGCTCCGAACGGAACACGTATGCGAAACCATCTTCCATGAGGAGCGGGGCAAGCCTCTCCAAAAGCGATGCAGGAAGGGATACAGCCCTGTCCCTCCCACCCTTGCCCTGCCTTACGAACAGCAAAAGTTCGCCCGGGCGGACATCATCCTTGCGCAGGTTCCTTACCTCGGACAACCTGAGCCCGCAGCCATAAAGCAGCTCGAGAATCAGCCTGTGTTTTGGGTTTTCTGTGCTGCTTATGAGTGACGCAACCTCTTCTGCTGTCATTGCCTCAGGCAGCCTCTTCGGCCTCTTGAGGTAGCCCAGCTCTATGTCCTGCTTCAGCACGTTCCTGTGGTAGAACTTTATCGCCGCCACGGCGAGATTGACCGTGCGCGGGTCTCTGGTTTCGGAAAGCCTGAGTATGCATTCCCTCGGCTCCAGACCTGAGCTGAGGTGCCTGCCTGCATGAAAGACGTAGGCTTTGATGCTCTTGGCGCTGAATCCCCTGAGCCGCATCTCGGTTTCCATTCGCAGAAGCGCATCGCAGCTGTCCATATTCAGTGCATGCTTCTTTGGATGTTATAAACGTGACGGAGGGGCTATGCCGCTAGGGCCGGTAGACAACGGAAATCGCATAGCTGCGGCCTACTGAGGAGGGCGTATCCGGCTATGCCGGTATGAGCCGGTACGTGCCCGAGTGATCACACTCGGTGCATTCCTCAGGCTGGGCCGGTAGAGCAGGGAAACCGACAGGTGCCTGCATTATAGGGCTACTGTTTCAGCCGTGCCGGTAGGCACTGCCGTTCTTTCCATATCAGTATATAAATCCATATATATAATATCATTAACATGAAAGCAAGAAATGCGCCGAAGAAGTCCTTGAAGAAGCCTGCCAGGAAGAAGGCGGATAAGGGCCCCAGCGTCATCCACATGCCGAGACTGGGAACCGTGCTCATGGTGGAGGACACGATAAAGGGGCTGGACTACTACCCGACGAGGAACCAGCTCTGGCGCGCGCTGCCGAAGGCTGTGATGTGGCAGACATTCAACGTCATCATTGACTACCTGCTGAGGAGCAACAAGATACTGATAGACAGCAGGGATGGCCAGATTGTGTGGGTAGCTGCTGACAACCCCAAGCTGAAGAGGCTGTTTGACAACGCCATACCTTACGAGCGGTTGAAGAGCCATCACCGATAGCCAAACATCCTGTCATACCTTCTATGATCCATGGCGTCAAGAACAAGTGCTCTTATCTCAATGCGTTCCTTCCTAAGTGTATATAGCATTCTCCATGAATTGTCCAATCGCAGCCTCCAAAGGTTGTCAATGCTGTATTTGTTCGAATACGTCGCTGGCCATAAGCTTCTCCTAATCTTTTGTCCGGCCTCGTGATTCTTA
>VGIZ01000150.1 GCA_016867675.1 Candidatus Aenigmatarchaeota archaeon
GCCATGTCTCATAAGCGAGTCCAGCTTCTCTGTTGAAGTGATGATTATGTCATAGCTGGAAAGCCATGCGTCTGTTGCGTCAAGGTCGCCCACGCTTATGGCGACGCGGTAGCCGAGCGGCTCATAGCGCTCCTTGAACTCATGGTATTTCTCGCTCGCAAGAGCCTTGAGCGGCACTATGTAAAGGACCTTCCTGCCCCTCAGCAGCGTGTGCAGCGCCGCCATCTCAGCCACCAGCGTCTTGCCCGATGCCGTGGGCGCTGCTATGACCATGTTCCTGTCCGACAGCAGGCCTTTGCCGAGCGCCGCCTGCTGCACAGGGTTGAGCTCCCCTATCCTGCTGAGCTCCAGAACTTTGCTGGCTATATCCATGCTACTTCATGGGGAACGGGTAATATAACAATATAAGATTTACCTCCAATACAAGAACATGGCGAAGACACGGGCGCACGTCTACATAACAGGCCGCGTGCAGGGCGTGTTCTACCGCAGCTTTGTCAGGACAAAGGCGCAGCTGCTCAACCTGAAGGGCTGGGTCAAGAACACCATGGACGGCTGCGTGGAGGTTGTCTTTGAGGGCGAGACCGAGGACATCAACAGCGCCATAGAGGAGTGCAGGCGCGGCCCGCCGCACGCCCAGATAACCGACCTGCGCGTGGAGTGGGAGAAGCCCCGCGGCGAGTTCAACGAGTTTGAGATAAAGACGTGATGCCATGCCAGCTTATGGTATATGCTTCGAGAAGCCGTTCGCGGCACGCCCTCCAGGCGCGTCAGATGCGGTTGCGCGGGCGCTCAAACCGCGCGGATATTATGCGGATATGTTGATTGAGCGCTGCTCGCAGTTCGGCACGCTTGTAACGGACATAGGCCTGACCGGCGCTGACATCGTGGCAATGGAATGTGTGCCTGGGGTCTTGCACATTTATCCTCTCTAACCCGGCGGCTGCTCAAAAAGCTTTTATTTCTTTGCAGCCAATTATCTGCATGGAAAAGGCGGCAGCAAACGGAGCGCATTCTTCACTGCTACTGCTGCCTCTGTCCCTGCTCCTCTTGTAAGAGGGGCCCACAACTGGCTTCTCAGGCCTGATGGCCTGAGGGGTTTTCGGTGTTTTTATGGGTTCCAAAACTGCTTCTGGTGAGAGTAGAGAGCAAACACCCAGAACAGGGAACACATACGTTGACAGCATCATAGGCTGCGCGTGGGTTGTCGGCGAAACAGGTGTTGATGTGCCTGAGGACGCGGCGTATTATATAGAAGAGGACTGCAGAGGACGTTCTCTTCTGACATTCTACCGCTCGCGCTCGAGGCCCGACCTCTGGGAAGTGCCTGCAGGCTGGCGCGGCAGGAGGATAAGGTTCAGGTACCAGCTATGATTGCAATAAAAACACGGCAGGAGAATAGATGACTATGGCAGACGAGGGCAGGCCTGATTTTGCCGTTATGGAGAAGAAGTGGCAGCAGCGATGGGAGAAGGAAGGCATCTTCCGCGTGAAGGAAGAGCATCAGAATAAGCGCAAGCCGAAATGCTATGTACTGGAGATGTATCCCTACCCGAGCGCGAGCTTCCTGCACATGGGCCATGTCAGGAACTACACAATAGGCGACGCCTATGCGCGCTTCAGGCGCATGCAGGGCTTCAACGTGCTCTACCCCATGGGCTACGACTCGTTCGGGCTGCCCGCCGAAACGGCTGCGAAGAAGGAGGGCGTT
>VGIZ01000151.1 GCA_016867675.1 Candidatus Aenigmatarchaeota archaeon
TCACGGCAGGCCGGCAGCTGGACTTCAGGGTTGAATACAACCTGCCGCCGATTTCCGGGCCTGTCACAAGGTACATCCTCATAGGCGCGGGCGTGGCGATACTCGTCGTTGTGGCCATGGCATTCCTTTACATCAGGCGCTCGTCAAGGTTCAGCAAGAGCAGGGTCATAGCGTCAGTCTTGAACGCGGACGAGAAGCGCGTGGTTGACATCATCACAGCCGGCGGAAGCAACGCCCTGCAGAAGCACATAGTCAGGGAGTCGGGCTTCTCCAAGGCGAAGGTTTCGCGGCTTGTCAGGTCCCTTACCAGCCGCGGGGTTGTCAGGGTGGAGCCTGTCTCAGGCCGCGAGAACAGGATACTGCTCGCAGCAGGGAAGAAGGAAGAGAAAACCGAAGGCAGTGAAGAGGATAGATAACATGAAAACGAGGGTGTCAAAGGCAAAGCCTAGGTGGCAGCAGGAAACGGCGAAAGAGCGCATAAACATACTTTTCAGCTCTGCCGAGCGCGAGTTCAGGCAGAGACCTGACCGCTCAAGGAGGTACATGGAACTGGCTTCAAGGATTGCAATGCGCTATAATATGCGCCTGCCCCAAAATCTTAAGAGAAGGTTCTGCAAAGAGTGTTACATGTATCTCGTGCCGGGCGCGAGCTGCAGGGTAAGGCTGATTGGGGGCAGCAAAATCATGACCTGCAGCTCATGCGGCCATGTGACCAGATATGTTATAGGAAGGGGCGACAAATGAAGGGGACGAAGGTT
Source organism: Candidatus Aenigmatarchaeota archaeon (assembly GCA_016867675.1). Classification (GTDB taxonomy): domain Archaea; phylum Aenigmatarchaeota; class Aenigmatarchaeia; order QMZP01; family QMZP01; genus VGIZ01. Next base: position 759 of record VGIZ01000151.1, read on the forward strand.
CTCATAACCACAGGGCTGGTGATAGTCTTCATATCCGTGTTTTTCACGCTCTTTTTAATCGACAGGATATTCATATCATCAGCTGACTGCAGGTTTGACATAGTCTCGGAGAAGAACGTGTGCATAATAACCGACAGCTCGCTTGCGCTCACAGGCATACTGCTCATAGGCCTGTTCTCCCTGATAACCATACTGGTGAGCTACATCCTCATTTCCATAGTGATGTCCAAACGCTCCATATGCTTCGGCAGCGCTGCCGTCACAGGGGTTTCCGGATGAACAAGATAATCCTCGCCATCGGCATTTCAATAATCTTCATAGCAGTGTTTTCGTCGCTTTCAGTGCTGGGCGTGATGGTGTCCAAGTATGAGCAATGCAGGGAACACATGTTCTCCGAGACGCCGCAGTGCAACCTGGTGGAGTTCGGCCAGGCGTTCAGCTCAGGCACCATGCTGATAGGCTTCATGTCCGTAACATCAGTGGGTGCGGCATACATCCTGATAAACGTCGCGGGCAGGAGAGACGGGCAGCGGTTCTACCAGTCCAACTTCTGACGGCAAGGGCGCATTTATAAACCTTTCAACACATCATAAAGGACATTCAATAGCAAGCCAGAGGAGACATGCATGACAGTAAGGGATGTTGACGCGGAGAAGCTCATACTGAAGGCAGCCGAGGAGCTGTCCAAGCTGGAGGAACTGAAGCCACCGCTGTGGTCCGCCTTCGTCAAGACCGGCGTGAGCAGGCAGAGGCCGCCGTCGCAGGCAAACTGGTGGCACATAAGGCAGGCTTCCATGCTGAGGAAGCTGTTCGTGATGCAGCGGGGCCTGGGCGTGTCAAGGACAAGGACGATATACGGAGGCAGGAAGAACCGCGGCCACAAGCCCGAGCACAGCTTCCCTGCTTCGGGTTCGGTCGTGAGGAAGTCCTTTCAGCAGCTTGAGA
>VGIZ01000152.1 GCA_016867675.1 Candidatus Aenigmatarchaeota archaeon
GACAGGCAGCTTCTTTATGCCGCGCTCAATCATGACCTCGGCGGCGTCCGCGACGTCCCTCTCCGGCGCTATCATCACGACCTCCTTGGTCATGATGTCTGAAACCTTCGTCTCCGACGGGTCCAGGGCCTTCGCGACAGCCTTGGACATTATGTCGCGCTCGGTTATTATGCCCTGCAGGCTGCCGCCCCTTATCACGATGAGGCTGCCTATGCTGTATCTCGCCATCTTGGCTGCGGCTTCCTGCACCGTGCTGTCGGGCTCTATGGTCTTGACATCCTTGTTCATCACATCGCGGACTAGCATGCAACCACATAAAATATTGGCGTTGGCCAATAAATAAACAGACTGCAATCAGAACCTTTCCCTTCGCTCGCGGCCGCGCTCGCGCCTCTCGCTGTCCAGCTTGAGCGTGAATATCCTGTATCTGTCGCTGCCATCCAGCTCCGCCAGAACCCTCCGCACTATCAGCTTCTCAGGGTCGGGCAGGAGAGGGACCCGCTTCTTGATGTCCTCGAAGCTCTCAAAGGGTCGTTCCTTCCGCGCCTCTATGATTGCCCACAGGTGCTTCCTGCCTATGCCAGGCAGCAGCTCCATGCTGTGCATGCGCGTGGTCAGCGGGCCTGACCTGTTGAAGAAGTCCACGAACCGCTGCGGCCTGCCCCTGACTATCTTGTCTATGATGTTCGGCAGCTCGTCCTTGGCCGCGGCCGTCAGCTCCCTGGGCTCTATCCTGCCGCGTATGTATTTCACGACGTCGCGCTTGCCGTCGCCTATGTAGACGCGGCCCTCCAGCTTCAGCTGCGCGTCCTCGCGGACTATGACCTCAAGCAGGGAGAAGTAGTCCTCACCTATGACCTGCGCGACGGGCTGAGACCTTTCCATCCCGTAGTGCCCGTGCTGCAGGAAGTCCAGCACCACGGCCCACTCGTCCTTCTTGATGGGTTTTTCGTCTGGCATATCATCACCAATTGCCTGCATGATGTGCCTGCCTTGCCAAGCATTTGTTGCAGTGCATGGCAATCACATCACTCACTAAAGAAATGGTTCGGCATCTTATAAACGATATCCCTTCCGCGGTTCTGCTGCCTTTTTGCGTCCTCAGCGCCCCTTCAGGAGGAGCGGCGAGAGTGCTCCGGTTCATGCAACCGCTTCAACAAACAGCCCTGCATTAAGCGTATTTCTTGACCACGGACAGGATGTCCTTCTTCTGCTCCTCGGTCAGGGACACTATCTCGTTGGCGAAGAGCACGCGCAGCTCGTCCATGTCCTTGGGCATCATGTTCATGACCGCTATTATCTGCCTGTCCTTCAGCTTCTCCATCTTGGCAAGCTCCCCGAACATGGCCTTGGCGTCCTTGTCCGTCAGCTTTGAGAACTTTTTGAGGTGCTCCAGCGCGTTTTTCTGCTCGTAGCCTGGCTCCGATTCCTTGGCCTTCTTCTCCATTATCTTCCTGGCCTCGTGCCAGTCCACGTATTTTTCCTCAACTATCTCCATGCAACACACCACATTATCGTGATATTACTATACTGCATGTCTCTCGTAATGGTCATGCTTCAACATTATTCCATTACAAGATTCCATAATTATCGCCTTGGTTTTGATTTCGGGTTATTGACCATGATTATTTTTGTCAACGCATTTCAATTCATGTTTCACGCCTGCGCAAGCAGGCTGCCGCCCA
>VGIZ01000153.1 GCA_016867675.1 Candidatus Aenigmatarchaeota archaeon
TGAAACCCGCTGTAAAACCGGAAATGACAATAGGTGACATAACAAAGATCTTGCGTGACGCGTCAATACAGCGAAAGGATGAGATACTTGAGACCGATGTTTACAGGTATTTTGGAATCACCCCGGAGCAGCTGAATCAAGCCAACTCCAATCTGGATCCCTCCCTTTTGCGGGAAGCCAAAATAAGATTTGAGAGGATAATGGACAACAACTCCTGCGGTTTCATCGTTTCGGGCTATGACACTGTTGCAAGATGTTTTAAGATATACTGGGCTCCAACATTCATTGAGCCGCGGGACATGACTGAACTGAAGTATGACACTGCTGGAAGCGGCTCGGACCTTGCTGATGCCTCAATTGCGGATAGCCTGCAAAGGATGAAGCCTGATGAAAGGGATAACATAGGGCTTGCGAGGGGCTGCAGGATGCTTATGGGCGCAGTGCGCGCAAGCTGGCATAATGCGGGTGTCGGCGGGAGAACCCAAGTTATATGGACAGGCAAGGATAAACCAAAGACAGAACTGGGCTACAAGGAATCCGACACGTTGCAGAACCTGCTCTTTCTCGAAACCAAAGGCGTGGTTGGCCGCGACTTTGTTGATGGCGTTTTCAGGGACGTAATGGAGCAAGAGGCCCGATACGCAGACGTCAGGAAGCGCCTCATCAGGGCAATACCCAAGGAAGTATTGACGGACACGTTTTTTGTGGAAGGCTTGCATACTTAGCTGGCGCGTGCGCTACGGGGTCAGGCTGGCCCGGACGGGGGTGCGCGTATTAATGAGCCGGCCTCACGCCGCAGCGAATGCAGAGAATATAATGGCTGCTTGGATAGCGAATATTATAACAATCAGGATTGCCATAATTGCAATGAGAACCTTGAAAGCATTCAGCGCGCTCATGTAATCCTCCTTCTGCATTATCCCAGCCTTGATGGCTTCAGAAACGGCATTCTTGTAGGACCATCGACAGAAAAGCCCAATACCGAGGAAAAGAAGAATCGGGACCAGCACATATAGCCCGCTTGGAGAGTAGAATGGGAGCCTGATAAATACTGATACTATCTCAAGGACGGCGAAAAGCAGAGCTATAAGCATCATCGCAATGAACGCGAAATAATACCTCGCCGTCTGATAGGGGTTTGCGCCCATGAAAGTAACCACTTTCCTGGCGGTCGCGTGTGATGACTTGTCTATGAGCATAGCAATAGACGCCACCGTGGCACCCACAAACAAGAAGAAAGCCATCACAACACCGAACGCATAGATGGAGAATTTTGCGTTAATGCTCACCAGTTCAAGCAGCGGAATGGCTGTTATCAAAGACAGAGCTGCGAAAACGACGATCAATACCACGATGATGTTCTTACCAACCATACATTCACTTCACCGGTATGTGCACCGCGCCGATGTTCATTGCCGCGAAGCGGTGGAACATCTCGGCGACGGCGACGAGGATGCCCTGCGCCTCGCCTATGTCAAGTTTCAGGTCTTTTGGCTCAAGTATCTCCACGCTGGATGGCGCGAAGTTCATGACCAGATAGAGGAGCGCCTCGAAGTTCCTGGACACCAGCTCCAGCTCCACGACGTAGGAATAGGCTTTGGGGATGTTGGGCATGGGGTTGTTGACCTCGCGGATTTCGCCGAAGTCCTTCCTGTAGATGTGAGAGGTTTTGACCTTCCCCA
>VGIZ01000154.1 GCA_016867675.1 Candidatus Aenigmatarchaeota archaeon
CAACAAAACAAAATTAGTTGTTCTTCGCGCGCTCCACTTCTATCGCATAGGTCAGCGGCAGCTTGGACTTGGCGACCCTGAGCGCCTTCCTCGCCACGGCTTCCTTTGAGGGGTCGACGAGCACCTCGGCGACAGCCTGGCCCCTGTGCACGCGCGCGGCCGTCCCTATCGGGTGGCCAAAAGACAGCCGCATGCCTGACTGGAACCTGTCCGCGCCCGCGCCCGTCGCCATGGCGTTCTCCCTTATCACATGGTGCGGGAACACGCGCATCTTCATGAAGTAGTTCTCAAGCCCCAGCTCCTTCTCCAGAACCTTGTTGATGGACACGCGCGCAGCCTCAAGCGAGTTGTGCCTTATCTGCACGTCATGCTCTGACACCAGGCTCGCCTTCAGCCCGAAGCTCCTCTTCGCGTTGCCGAACTGGAACTTCGTTATCTTGGGGAACGGCACGCCCTTCACGTAGCCCTTCTTGGGCTTCTTCCTGCTCTGCCTTGTCCATGGCCTCTTGAAGTCCCTGTAGCATTTCGCTGGCCTTATGCCCATAACTTTCGCCTTGTATTTGTTTACGGACTCGCTTGATGAATTTAGTTAATGCGAGGGTTTAACTTTCGCCTTATGCGGTATTATCTTCTTGGTTATCATGTTTGGATTATAATAGGGAAGGGTTGGGATATAAATAGCTTCAGCGCTGCCCGTGTTCCCTCGCAATCCTGCTCTCAAGCACTCCGTCCTGGCCCTTGTACTTCGTTTCCTCCCTTTTGTGGTAGGGCTTCTCCGACGCTGACGACATCCTCATCAGCACCAGCTTGCATATCTTCATGCCTGGGTAGAGCGTCACAGGCATCTTGCCGAGGTTGGCTATCTCCAGCACAAGCCGTCCGTCCCAGCCAGGCTCCACAAGCGACGACGTGATGTGCGCTGTCACACCCAGCCTGCCCAAGGAGGACTTTCCATCCACATACGCCGCGATGTCGTCGGGCAGCGCGACCCTCTCCCTTGTTATGCCGAGCACGAACTCGTTGGGGTGGATGATGAACGGCCTGCCCTCGGAATCGACGCGCTCCGTGTGCTCCCTCGGGTTGCGCGAGTCAATGAACGCGTCGTGGGTGTGCTTGAACACGCGGAACTCGCCGCCAAGCCTCAGGTCAACGCAGGCCGCTTGCACCTGCCCGTCGTCAATCGGCTCTATCCTCACGCGCCCCTCCCTGAGGAGCGCGCGTATCTCGTGGTCTGGGATTATCATGCGAAAGCATTGGACAGGGTCTATAAAAGAGTTGCTGCCGCCTGAGTTGGGTCGTATCTCAATGAGCACTGGCAGCCGCAGCATCTCATGGAGTAAAAATTCATCACCGTTGGGTTTTTTATGTCAAATATATCATCCAAGGTGTGCTCTTTTATGCTCCCAAACATGTGCTTGCCTGTTATGCATTCGAAGACGGATCCGTCAGCAAAAACAGCAACGCCTGCATATGCTTTTATGCATGGCTGTCCTCCATAAACCCTTGAGCCGGGTTTTAGTGCGGTATGGATGCCGTATTCTTCTCTGTCTGTTTTTGCCAGTTCTTCAAATATGTGATTTACCTGGCCCGGCGTCGGCGCAAGTTCGGCTGTGTGTTTGTCCTGGTCGCTTGTCACGAATGTTTCAATGTATGGGATTATGTTTCTGTCCCTGCAT
>VGIZ01000155.1 GCA_016867675.1 Candidatus Aenigmatarchaeota archaeon
CGGTTTCTGCCCGCCCGCCTTCTTAACTTCCTCTTCCAGCTCTGCGTGCATCCTCGCGCCCCTGTCGTCCCTGGAGAAGAAGTCCACGCGCGCGGCCAGCGCGAGCTTTGCGGCGACAAGGCGCGCCACCTTGCCCTTCAGGTCATGGGGCGCGGCCTGCACAAGGTCGTGCGAGAAGAGTATGCCATGCTTAGGCGACCTGCCCTGCCCTTTCAGGTGGCGGAACAAGGCCTTTTCGGCCCCGAGGAGCTGAATGGTTGAGGAGGGCATCTTTGCCAGCTTGTCCAGCCCGCCCGCAAGGACGAGCAGCCGCAGCGCGAGCGCAGGGCCTGCAACCGCCGCCGTGTTGGGAAAGAATCTGACCGCGGATGCGTCAATGTAGTCGGCCATCTCCTTCCTCAGGTTCATCAGACCGATGACGGACTTCGCAAATCCCTTTACCTGGGCTATGTCATCGTCGGAGAACTCCATCCCTGCGGACTTTTCAGCCATGCCGGCAACATCCCGGCCCGCATCCTCCCTGAAGCCGAGTGCTGCAATCGCAGCGAACTTCTCGTGGTCTGCTATGCCGTGCTCCGCCTCGGGGAAGTGCAGCCCGTACCACTCCCTCAGCCGCTCCATGAAGACGTTTATCACCCTGTCCAGCTCGTCGGAAACGCCTATGGCTGCCATCAGAATCCTGTCTGCCTTCGCCTCCTTCAGCTTCGGAGCGGCAGTCGCCGCGCCGACAGCGCTCAGCATCTGGTTTATCTCTGCCTGGGAGCCCGCCCACTTCAGCTCAAGCGCGATTGCGCGGAATTCGTCGCGCATCTTCGCGGTGGCGATGGTGTCTTCGCCCTTCACCGCGCTCACTCCTTTCTCTTTCAGCCTGTCCAGCAGCTTCTGCTCCTCGTCGATTATCCTGCCGGACCTCGACTGCTCGAGCCTACCGGCTATTGTTGCCGCGTCCTTCGGGAAGAGCTCCTTGTCCAGCATCCCGCCCTTGGCGTCGAAAGCCACGGCTCCCATGATGCCTGTGGCTATGAACGCTTCCTTGGCCTGCTTCTTTGGCATGTCTTAGAATTGCGCGAGAGGGATAAAAAGCTAAGTCTGCTCTGCGAACCCTGCCCCTATCATATCAGCCAGCCTGCTGGCCCGGTAGTGTATGCAGTGCTCGGACCTGTGGGTTCCACCTTCTTCTCCTTGCATGCCGCATCCTCTTGTTGCAGCCTCCCTGCGCGGGAGTTCGCCGGCAGCGCATTTGCCTCTGTATTCACATCCGCCGGTTTCCGGAACATCGGGCCCGAACAGTAGGTCATGGATAGAACCTGCAAAAACATTCAAGTCAAAGCGCAGGCATGATGCAGCCCTGTAGATGTCAGCCTGAAGGCCGTCATGGAAGCAGCCGTGATTTATTTTCCATACGTCCTTTGTGCCGGGGTCTGAAAACCTGCCGCAATCACTGCAGTACCTGCATCCCATCATCTTACTGGACGCCAAGAAATAAAAGGATATGCGGAGGGTAGGATTTGAACCTACGAAGGCTCTACGCACACTGGCTTTCTGGCGCAGCCTGAAACATGCGCCTCAGCGCTTCGTCCAAAGGTTGGCCCC
>VGIZ01000156.1 GCA_016867675.1 Candidatus Aenigmatarchaeota archaeon
CATCGGATGCAACGCAGGAGACGAGAGGGCTGTCAAGAAGCTGAGGCAGATTAAGGGCACCGACCATCCGTTCTCGGTCATCGCGCCGTCAAAGCAGTGGATACAGGAGAACCTCAGGGTCGGCAGTCCTGAGTTTATGGAGAAGCTGCCGGGCCCTGTCACGCTGATACTCATGAAGAAGGGGAAGCTGCTGGATGCCGCTGCGGCAGGGCTGACACTGGGCGTGCGCATCCCGGACCATCCAATCATGAAGCTCATGGAAAAGGCGGGCGTGCCCTTCATCACCACGTCAGCCAACCCCTCAGGCCAGCCCGCTCCCGCAAACCCAGGTGAAATCTCCCGCGAGCTGGAGAGGCAGGTTGACTTCGTCATTGACGGCGGCCAGCTGCCTGGCAGGCCCTCAAAAATCATAGACCTCACAGGGCCAGCACCGGTTGTGCTGAGGGAATAATTCACAAACCCTATAAATATGGCGCTTCAATGTTATTCATGGTGCCAGCAACCGCCGAAGCTGGCTTGTGTATAGTAGCCAAGCCAATGCCAGCGGTTTCTGATGTCCATGCCGGGATGGCAGAGTGGTTAATGCATAAATGCGGCCATTGCGCGCGCCTTGAGGTCCAATGATTACCGTTTCGAAAGAAACGATGGCTTGACTCGGATATCGGCGGAAGTGAAGAGCGACCTGCCCGCTTATGCGGGCATTGAGGATTAGTAAGCGCGTGTCCGTAAGGACGTGCAGGTTCGAAAAACCCTTTCCAGCGCATCAGCGCAAAGCGTTGACGGAAAAGGGAACGGAAATCCTGCTCCCGGCGTCAGATAGCAAGCGCAGCCCTCACCTTCTCCATGTCCACGTCGGTCTCGACGCAGCCGTCCTTCAGGAGCTCGACGGCATGCGTCGGCACCCTGAGCTCGTCCAGCGCCATTACAAGCTCCTTCATGCAGGCAATGCCGACCACAGCTTTTGGTCTGTATTTCGCCACTATCTTGGAAACCATGGAGCCGCCAGGCACAATGAACACCCTGTAGCCCGCCGACTCACCCAGCCTTTTTATCTCCGCCGCCCTGCAGTCCTTGGAGCATGCGATGCAATCGTAGCCCTCCTCACCCAGCTTCGCCTTGCATTTTCTGGACTTCCTGAGGCACTGCGGCAGGAAAACAAGCTTGTATTTCGGCGCGACCTTGCCAAAGTTCTCGCGGTGTATCTCGTTCTTCAGCTCAATGTAAAGCCTGTCTATGTTCTCGGGGCTGAGCCCGATGATGTCCAGCGCCTTCTTCAGCGCCTTCTTTGTGCTGAGGTCAACGCCGAGCCCTATAAGCCTCTGGATGATTGGCATAAGACCATCCCAATTACTCACCTGCCATCAGCGCGCAACAGGCGTCCATACTGCGCATCTGTCTGGTTCGCTGCCCCTTTAATGCTGTTACTCACCAGACATCTCTTCCAGGCGCTCTATGCGCTTCTGCATGGGCGGGTGCGTGCTGAACAGCCTCGTGAACCAGTCAGCGCTGAAAGGATTGACTATCCACAGGTTCGCCGTGGCGCTCGGGCCGCGCATGGG